>JBQCFI010000502.1:0-3473 GCA_051959325.1 Ginsengibacter sp.
GTCCATTTATATTTTTGCAAAAGATCAACAGCTTTTTTATCAATCGCTTTTTTGGGTTGCCCATATTCAGCAGCTACGTCTTCCAGAAAACGATCAATCAACAAAGGGATATCCGAAGCACGTTCATTCAAAGTAGGTACGTGTAAAATAATTACTCCAAGCCGGTGATATAGATCCAGCCTGAAATTCTTATTTTCTACTTCTTTTAAAAGGTCTTTATTCGTGGCAGCTATGACACGTACATCTACATTGATATCCCTGTCGGCACCCACTCTTGTAATCTTTCCTTCCTGTAATGCCCGCAAAACTTTTGCCTGTGCGTTTAGGCTCATATCACCAATCTCATCCAAAAATAAAGTACCACCACTCGCTTGTTCAAATTTTCCAATCCGTTGTTTTACAGCAGATGTGAAACTTCCCTTTTCGTGTCCAAACAATTCACTCTCAATTAACTCACCTGGAATCGCTGCGCAGTTTACTTCTACCATTGCACCATTTGAACGTGCACTTTTTTGATGGATCCATCTCGCTACCAATTCCTTTCCTGCACCGTTTTCGCCGGTTATCAGAACGCGTGCTTCTGTAGGTGCTATTTTTTCTATCGTATCTTTTATTTGGCGGATCGCAGCTGATTCTCCCACCATATCCTGAACCTTTGCCACCTTGCGTTTCAGCACTTTTGTTTCCGCTACCAAAGTGGTTTTATCCATTGCATTACGAAGCGTAATCAGCATACGGTTCAGATCAGGTGGCTTTGATATATAATCGTAAGCGCCTTTTTTTACCGCCTCTACAGCAGTTTCAATATTTCCGTGCCCGCTGATGATGATGATTGGAACTTCCGGATTAATTTCTTTTGCTTTTTCCAAAAATTCTATACCATCAAGCTTCGGCATTTTAATATCACACAGAACCAGGTCATAATTTTTTCCCCTGAACTTGCTCAGTCCTTCTTCTCCATCTGAGGCTTCGTCAATTTTATATCCCTCAAATCCAAGAATTTCCGTCAATGTTTTTCTAATGGCTCTTTCATCATCAATTATAAGAATAGAAGGCATGTCTAATTATTTTGTTGTTTTATTATTTTGTTATCGTTCAGTTACCAGTTTTGAATCTTAAGCATTAAGTTTTGAGCCTTCAGTTTCGGCATTTTCAAATTTTCAAATTACTCCATCATCAAATAAGCTTTTATAAATCCATCCAATTCTCCATCCATCACCGGCCCTACATTTCCAACTTCGAAATCCGTCCTGTGATCTTTGATCATTTTATAAGGATGAAAAACGTAGCTCCTAATCTGGCTCCCCCACTCTATTTTTTTCTTTGCAGAATTATTGATATCTAATTGCTCCTGCCTTTTGCGCATTTCTTCTTCATATAAACGGCTTTTCAACATCGCCATCGCCTTCTCACGGTTCTCACCCTGCGTTCGTGCCTGTTGACATTCTACAATAATTCCCGAAGGTTTATGCGTCAGACGAACTGCAGTTTCCACTTTATTTACGTTTTGTCCGCCACTGCCGCCGCTTCTGAAAAAAGCCCATTCCACATCTGCCGGACTTACTTTTATTTCAACAGAATCATCAATCAGGGGATAAACATAAACGCTTGCAAAACTGGTATGCCGGCGGGCGTTGCTATCGAACGGAGATATGCGCACCAACCGGTGAACGCCGCTTTCTGCTTTCAAAAATCCATAAGCAAACGGGCCATCAAACTGAAGGGTAGCACTTTTGATTCCAGCGCCATCGCCTTCCTGGTAATCGAGTTCGGTTACGCCCCAGCCCTGCTTTTCTCCATACATCCTGTACATCCGCAAAAGCATTTCTGCCCAATCCTGGCTTTCGGTGCCACCAGCGCCACTGTTGATTTGCAGGATCGCAGGCATTTCATCTTCCGGCTTATTCAGCGTGCTTTTAAACTCTGCTTCCTCCGTTGCTTTTAATGCCGCGTCGTAAGCTTCTTTTACTTCTTCTTCAGTTGCTTCCCCTTCTTTCCAAAAATCAAAAAGCACGGCAAAATCTTCCACTTTTGTTTTTACATCTGTATAAAGATCCAGCCAGTACTCATCCACTTTCATCGCTTTCAGAATCGTTGTTGCCCTTTTGCTGTCGTCCCAAAAACCAGGAGAAAGTGAAAGCTGCTTGTCGTTATTTATTTTTTGTTCACGATTCTCAACGTCAAAGAAACCTCCTCAAAACCTGTAAACGGTCTCTCAAATCTTTTAGTAATTCTACTGTCATAGTCGCAAATATAATAATGATAGTGAATCATTTCATCTTTTCTGTAGCAATGTTATCTTAAAAAGAAATAGTTTCTCAATTGCTTGGGAGCGAAAGTGAGTAAACGGGCAAATACCGATGTTTTGAATATTAAAAACTTGAATTCCTTTTTAAATAACGCATGATTGCTTGCCGCATATTCTGCTTATTCAATCACTTTTATAATGGAATCATAAAACTAAAAATTTGAGAGATTCTTTAAAATTTTTTAACCTGTCAAAATGGTTTTGGGCACTGACTTTGTGAAAAAATTGAAAAACAAAAGTTATGAAAAGATTAGTATTGATGTTGATCGGATTGGCGGGCTTTTCTACTGTTTTCACGAGCTGTACCAAAGATCCTGTCAGCAATTTAAGCAACGATGAATCACGGATCTATATTACTGACCATGATTCCACAGTAAATTTCAGCAATTATAAAACTTATAGCATTTCCGATTCAGTAGCGGTGATTGATAATCAAAATTCTACGCGCGAATTAACCGCATCCGATCAAGCCTATATTGATGCGGTAAAAAAATACATGAATCAGGCTGGATATCAATTGGTATCTAAAGATGCTTCTCCGGATCTAGGCGTAGATGTAAACCACATTATCAGTACTTCGACCGGTGTTATTAGCTATGGGGATTACTGGGGTGACTATGGCGGATACTGGGATCCGTATTATTGGGGCTATCCGGATTATGGATATTATATTCCTTACGCTTATAGTGTTTATCAAATCAAAGAAGGCGCAATGTCAATCGATCTGTTGGATTTGAAAAATGCTTCTCACAATGATAAGATTAACGTTGTCTGGACGGGTCTGATTCGTGGCTCAGGCATTTTTGATGCATCTGTCGCCGATGCCCAGGTAAAAGCTTTATTTGATCAATCTTCTTATTTAAAACATTAAAATTCAGAAAATGAAAAAGATAAAAATATTGGCCGTGATGTGTATGTTCATCTGTTTCGCTTTTTCTGCAAATGCACAACAGGGTTCTTTAAAATTTGGATTAAATTATAATTACAGTTTTCCGATGAGTGGATTTAAAAATGACCTCATCAACAACAATTCACCACGAGGATTTATGGGTGAACTGATGTATTCGTTCAATGATAAATTAGCTGGTGGCTTATTATTTGGCTTCCAGGATTATTACCAAAAATATCCCAGAGCCATTTATCATTTGAGTAATACGCAGGATAT
>JBQCFI010000503.1:0-18535 GCA_051959325.1 Ginsengibacter sp.
AAAACTTTCGCGACAAGGGATTTAATAAGGGCGCTTCACCAGGAACTGCATTATTATATTTTAGTGCTCAGCCGGGATAAAGCGAGATTAATAGAAGCGATAGCCGACAAAGAAGTGGCCGAAATCACCGATGGTTTTCCTATTGAAAATACTTTCAAAGTTCCAGGCACGAATACTAAATTGGAGAGTAGCGAAGTGCTTGAATTTTTTAACCGCGTGGATAAACAATTGAATGAAAAGCAGAAAGGGAATGATTTACCGGTTTTTATTTCCACGGATGAATCGAATTATTCAGAATATTTAAAAGTAGCCGATCGTAAGGAAACGATCAAAGGTTTGATTGCCGGGAATCGCGACATGGACGATGCGCAAAACGTTATCGACGTAGTGTGGCCGGTAGCAAAAAAATGGAACGAACAAAAAAATCACCAGCGCCTTGAAGAACTGGATAAAGCAGTTGGGGCAAAACTTTTCCTCACCGATCTTACAGAAATATGGAAGGCGATATTGGAAGGAAGAGGCCGTACGTTATTTGTAAAACAAGGATATTTTCAACCGGCAAACGTAGAAAATAACGTAGTTCAAACGGTATCTTCGGAGAATGCAGAAGACGCAAATGTCGAAGACATCATTGATGATATGATCCAAAAAAATATCGATTTTGGTGGCGACGCGGTGTTTATTTCCGGAGATGAATTGAAGGCTTACGATGGCCTGGTTTTAGTAACAAGATATTGATAGAAATGTTTCAGAAAGCATTCGAAAAAAGATCTTTACTCCAGCGGATAAAATATCCTTCATAAAAAAGACATTTTTCTTTTTGCAGTTTTGTAATTTAAAAATACAAAAGCGTTTATCATGTTTCTTACTGAATTGAAAAATCGCCGGATAAGAAATAGAAACTAAATTCTTTTACGTGTTTTTGAAAAAAATCAACATCGTTTACCTTTTAGAGATTAAAAAAGAGATGTATTTCTTTATTTATTGGAAGCCAAAAATTTATCAGCAGTAAAAAAACAAATAAGGGAATTTTCTGTTTCACTTTCGACCAGATTGAAACAATTAAAAGGCAGCATAAAAAACTCTTTTTACATTTGCCACCAACCTCATTCAATATGATTCTAAAAGAAAAAATAAAAAAGCTGGCCGAAAATTATGCAGAGGAATTTATTCAAATCCGCCACCATCTTCATCAAAATCCGGAATTAAGTTACCATGAATTTGAAACTTCACAATTTGTCCAACAAAAATTGGGAGAATACGGAATTGGTTTTCAAGTAATGGCGACAACCGGTGTCATTGGAATCATCAAAGGAAAAAATGCGGATAAAAAAGTAATTGCTCTTCGTGCTGATATCGATGCATTGCCCATTTTAGAGAAAAACGACATCGATTACCGCTCAAAAAATGAAGGCGTTATGCATGCCTGCGGGCATGACGTGCATACAAGTTGTTTGCTCGGAGCTTCAAAAATTTTGAACGAACTAAAAGATGAATGGGAAGGGACAATCAAATTGATATTTCAGCCTGGAGAAGAAAAAAACCCCGGAGGTGCAAGCCTTTTGATAAAAGAAGGCGTTCTGGAAAATCCACGGCCAGATGCCATTTTTGCTTTGCATGTTCATCCAAATCTTGAAGTACGAAAACTGAGTTTTCGCGGAGGAATGGTGATGGCAAGTGCCGACGAAATTTATATTTCAGTAAAAAGCAAAGGCGGCCATGCAGCAGCGCCGCACTTAACAACAGATACAATTCTTGCGGCTTCACAATTGGTGGTAAATCTTCAGCAGCTGGTAAGCCGAATGAATAATCCTTTTAATCCTTCGGTACTTTCTATTACTTCATTTAATGGAGGCAATACAACAAATGTTATTCCTTCAGAAGTAAAGCTAATGGGCACTTTCAGGGCTATGAATGAAGAATGGAGATTTAAGGCACACGATCTGATACGCAATATTTGCGAAAAAACCGGTGAAATTTCAGGAGCACAAATTGATGTTGAAATTGATGTTGGTTACCCTTTTGTGGTAAATAATATTGAACTAACCGAGATGGCGAGGCGAAAAGCTGAAGAATTGATTGGTAAGGAGAATGTGGAAGAAACAGAAATGAGAATGGGTGCCGAAGATTTTGCATTTTACTCTCATTTGATACCCGCTTGTTTTTTCAGGCTTGGTGTTGGAAACATTCAAAAGAATATTAGTTCCGGAGTTCATACGCCTACTTTCAATATTGACGAGAAAGCGATAGAAAACGGAATGGCGATTATGTCATGGCTGGCTGTTTCTATACGATGAGAAGGCTACTTTAACTATCTTTGAAATTGATTTAGAATTGTTTAGCAGAATTAAAAGTGTGAACATCAATCAATACTTTTATAAAAAGAACAATCGCCGGTTTGTCGGTTTATGGTTTAATAAAAATCTATGCAAAAAAATATTCGTAAGCAGGAAGCGCTCGATTATCACTCAAAAGGAAGACCTGGTAAAATAGAAGTCATCCCAACAAAAGCTACGAAAACTCAAAGGGATTTGTCACTGGCTTATTCTCCGGGCGTGGCTGTTCCGTGTCTCGAAATAAAAGAAAATCCTGAAACAGCTTACCAATACACCGCCAAAGGAAATTTAGTAGGAGTTATCAGTAATGGAACAGCAGTTTTGGGGTTGGGAAATATCGGCGCTGTTGCCGGTAAACCGGTTATGGAAGGTAAAGGCGTTTTGTTTAAAATTTTTGCCGACATTGATGTATTTGACATCGAAATAAACGAAACCGATCCGGAGAAATTTGTAGAAATTGTTGCTTCATTGGAACCAACTTTTGGCGGCATTAATTTGGAAGACATCAAAGCGCCGGAATGTTTTTACATTGAACAAAAATTAAAAGAACGTTTGCACATTCCTGTAATGCACGACGATCAGCATGGAACAGCGATCATCAGCGGCGCCGCTCTTTTGAATGCATTGGATATTCAAAAAAAGAAAATCAATAAAGTAAAATTTGTGGTGAATGGAGCCGGAGCTGCTGCTATGGCTTGTGTGCAATTGTATGTTTCTCTCGGCGCCAGTCCTGCGAATTTTATTCTCTTCGACAGAACCGGTGTGCTTCATTCAGGACGGGAAGGATTGAATGAAACAAAAAAACAATTCGCTACAACAAAAAATAAAGATCTTACCCTTGAATCGGCGATGAAAGACGCTGATGTTTTTATCGGCCTAAGTGTAGGAGATGTGGTAACGCCGGAAATGATAAAAAGCATGGCAAAAAATCCAATCGTTTTCGCTATGGCGAATCCCGATCCTGAAATCACGTACGACAAAGCCATTGCTGCAAGAAAAGACGTGATCATGGCGACAGGCAGAAGCGATTATCCAAACCAGGTAAATAATGTTTTGGGATTCCCTTACATCTTTCGCGGTGCTTTGGATGTTCGCGCCACACAGATCAACGAAGCAATGAAACTCGCAGCAGTAAAGGCCTTGGCAGAACTTGCAAAATCTGCAGTACCAGATATTGTGAACATGGCCTACAATGAAAAGAATATAGTTTTTGGCCCAAATTATATTATTCCGAAACCTCTTGACAGTCGCTTGCTTACTTCTGTAGCGCCGGCTGTAGCACTTGCTGCAATAGAAAGCGGCGTGGCTCGTAAACCAATTACTGATTGGGAAGCATATAAAGTTGAGTTAAATGAACGTCTTGGCATCGACAATCATTTATTGCGAATGATTGGAGCAAAAGCGAGGAAAAATCCAAAGCGCGTTGTTTTTGCGGAAGCGGAAAATCAAAAGATTTTGAAAACAGCACAGATGACTCAGGACGAAGGGATTGCTTTTCCAATTCTATTGGGCGATAAAGAAAAAATTGAAAAAATTGCAACAGATGCAGGAATTGATATTTCCGGAATGCCGATCATTGATCCAAAAAGTGATGAAACGCACGATAAGAGAATGGAATTTGGAGAATTGTTTTTTGAAAAGCGTCAACGCAAGGGCTATAATGTATATGAAGCCAAAAAAACAATGAAAGTCCGTACCTATTTTGGCTGTATGATGGTAGAAACTGGTGAAGCAGATGCAATGATATCCGGGCTTTCAAAAAATTATCCTGATACCATCAGGCCCGCTTTGCAAACCATCGGACTGGAACCCGGGTCAAAAAGAGTAGCGGGAATGTATATCATGATGACCAAAAAAGGGCCGCTGTTTTTAGCTGATACAACCGTTAATTTTAATCCGACAGCAGAAGAACTTGCAGACATTGCCATTATGGTATCAAAAGAAGTAAAAAATTTTGGAATAACACCAAATATCGCCATGTTAAGTTATTCAAATTTTGGAAGCAGCAATTCGCCGGAAGCAAAATTGGTTGCACATGCCAGGGAAATTGTGAAGCAAAAAGAACCATCTTTGGTAATTGATGGTGAAATGCAGGCGAACGTAGCTTTTAACAAAGAAATTTTAAAAGACAATTATCCATTCAGCGAATTAGTGGGTAAGGATGTAAATGTGTTGATCTTCCCAAATCTTGCTTCAGGAAATGTAACCTATAATCTTCTGCAGGAAATCGGTGGCTCTGAAGCGATCGGCCCCGTTTTGTTGGGATTGAACAAACCTGTTCATATTCTTCAGTTGGGAAGCCATGTACGCAGCATTTACAACATGGTTTTGATTGCTGTGGTAGATGCGCAATCCAAATGCAAAAGAAAAAAAGCCGAGAACGAAGTGCCTCTAAGCAGGTGGAGAAAAAATAGAAAAACACAGGAATCGTAAGTAATTTTTAAGCAAATAAAATGAAGTTATTCTCTTCCATTGGCGCTTATCTTTTGATGATGAAAGGTATGTTTACCAAACCTGAAAATTTTAAAATGTATTGGAAAGAACTGATGCACCAATCCGTGGAAATTGGCATTGGATCTCTGGGAATTGTTGCTGTTATTTCTGTATTTATGGGCGCAGTAAGCGCGGTACAAACGGCCTATCAGCTTACCAGTCCGATCCTTCCAAAAGAAACAATTTCACAAATTGTGCGTGATACTGTTATTCTGGAATTCGCGCCCACATTGGTTTGCATCGTTCTTGCCGGCGTTGTGGGCAGCAAGATCGCCGGTGAATTAGGAAACATGCGCGTTAGTGAACAAATTGACGCGTTGGAAATCATGGGCATTAATACAAAATCTTATTTAATAGCTCCAAAAATCCTGGGGGCTTTGATCACCATTCCTTTGCTCGTTATTCTGGCAATGGTTTTAGGCATTTGGGGAGGAAGACTTGCAGGAAGCCTTGGTGGCATTCTTTCTGCTGATACCTATGATCGTGGTTTGCTTGAGAACTTTGTACCAAAAAACGTATGGTTTGCACTGGTAAAAGCATACACATTTGCATTCATCATCAGCAGCGTTTCTTCTTTTTATGGATATAATGTAAAAGGAGGCGCTTTGGAAATAGGAAGAGCGAGCACGATAGCAGTTATTACCAGTTGTATCCTGATTTTATTTGCTGATTATTTACTTGCATTTTTCATTTTGTAAAAAACAAAGTAAAACGCAACCGTAATAATTTAATTCACAATTGCACTTTTATGATTGAAATTAAAAATGTTTCAAAATCCTTTGACGATAAAGAAATACTGAAGAATATAAGTGCAGTAATGGAAACCGGCAAAACCAACCTGATCATTGGCACCAGCGGAAGCGGCAAGACGGTTTTGCAAAAATGCATGGTAGGATTATTTGAAGTGGATAGTGGCGATATTATTTTTGATGGGAAAGATTTAACCACCATGTCTGAAGAAGATCGTAAAGAATTGCGCCAGCAAATCGGAATGCTTTTCCAGGGTTCGGCACTTTTTGATAGCATGACCGTGGAACAAAATGTAAAATTTCCACTGGATATGTTTACAAAATGGAATCATCAAAAGAAAATGGACCGCGTAAATGATGTACTGGAAAGAGTGGAATTAAAAGGAACTAATAAAAAATATCCGGCAGAAATAAGTGGCGGTATGAAGAAAAGAGTCGGTATTGCAAGAGCCATCGTTTTGAAACCAAAATATTTATTCTGCGACGAACCCAATTCCGGCCTTGATCCCCAAACCTCTATGGTGATTGATAAACTGATTCACGAAATCACTAAAGAGAATAATATGACGACGGTTATTAACACGCATGACATGAACAGCGTGATGGAAATTGGTGAAAACATTCTCTATCTGTACCAGGGCAAAAAAGAATGGGAAGGAAACAATAAAGAAATTATTTTTAATAAAAGTGCCAGGTTGAATGAATTCATCTTTGCCTCCGAATTTTTAAAAGACGCAAAAGATATGCGCATGCTGGAAGAAAAAGGGATCATTGATAACGACCGGAATATGGAACAGATCATGCGCGACGGAGGATCAAATCTTGTAATTGGAGATGAGGATCGAAAAGAATGATCTGTCCACAAATTTCAATAAAGCAATAAATAACACGAATATCTCTTTACTTTCCAAACCTAAGGGGCGGCAGAGATTTTGAATATGCCGTTCAAAAACAAACTAAGAAAACCTTCTTCTCACCAACTGATCAAATTGCTTTACAATCGGATCACTGTCCAGCCAACCAATCTTCACCTTCAGTTCTCTTCTTATCCAAAATTCAGCTTCTGCAAAAATGGAAAAATTCTGAATCGTTTTGATGCTGCGTTCGTACATCGCTTCATCGCCACGAAACAACTCATTGATAAAAAGAAACCGGTCATTTACTCCAATTGCTTTTTTTAAATCCTTAATCGGGGCTGATGTAAGGGTTTGTGAAAGTTCGATCTTACTCTCTTTCAGGCGATCGTTTAATGACTCAGGATATTCAAAAGGAAGTTCATTTAAAGAAAGTTTTTTCTCAACAGGATCCTGGTGAGCAAGCGTCGGCACTTCTTCTATGGGATCGTATGTATAAGCAGGCCGGTTGTGAGATGTTTTTGCATTTACCGATGCCGCATTTTTCTTTATTTGCTCCAGTTCTTCTTCAATTTCTTTTTCATCTACCTGCAAAATTTCCACTACTTTTTCCTGGGGTAAATTTGTTTGGTCGCTTGCAGCAACATTGAAACAAACGGGCATCACAACAGAGATTTTCTTATTGCTAAATGACTTTTTGTTTTCAATTTTATTAATAAGTTCTGATTGTAAAATTTGAACCGTTTGTAACATTTCTATTGCAGGAGAATTCTCATCAACTTGCTTTTGGAGTTTCTTTAGGAGTGTTGACACTCTTTCCATATAAAAAATGTAAATAGGTTTAGAAAAAATGTTTGTTTTTGATTTAACGAAAAATCATTTTAACCTTGCAATTCTGTTCCAAAGATGCTTCTTAGGAATGGCTAAGTTACAAATTGAAAATTAAAAGTAAATGCAAAAATGTTTATAGAACCGAATTTGGGGGGAGAAAGACGCGGCTGGATAGAAGTGATTTGCGGCAGCATGTTCAGTGGCAAAACTGAAGAATTGATACGAAGGCTGAAGCGGGTGGAAATTGCGCATCTGAAAGCGGAAATCTTTAAACCTTCGATAGATGTGCGTTTTGATGACCAAAAAATTGTAAGCCATGATGAAAATAAAATTCAATCGACCCCAATAGACAATTCTCAAACGATTCTTTTACTGGCTCAGGATGTGGATGTGGTAGGAATTGATGAAGCGCAATTTTTTGATAATGAAATAGCAAATGTTTGTGAAATGCTTGCCCTCAAAGGAATGCGGGTAATTGTTGCCGGGCTCGATATGGATTACCAGGGAAAACCTTTTGGACAAATGCCTAACTTGCTTGCCATTGCTGATTATATTACCAAACTTCATGCAATTTGTGTAGTGTGTGGAAACATTGCCAATGTCAGTTACCGGAAAGTAAAAACTGGCGGCCAGGTTTTACTCGGCGAAAAAGATTTGTATGAACCGAGATGCAGGGTTTGTGCTGCATTGGGCGAAATAGCGGATAAACCACTTTTATGATAAAAAAGAAACCGGTTTATTTATTTGTTTGCTGGAAACTGCAAAAAATGTTAATCCGAATATTGAAACATTCATCTACTTTTCCAATTCTGCAATAATCATTTTATAAACCTGCTTACACGCTTCTTTTTTAATACGCTTTGGCGTTCCTTTAAAAACTTTTCTGCATCTTACCAGGTTTCCTTTATAAAGTAATGAGAAAAAGACGGTGCCAACGGGCTTTTCAGGTGTTTCACTTCCACCATCTGCATTGAGGCCGGTGATGGCAATATAAATATCTGCATGAATTAATTGCTGAAGATTGATCGCCAAAGCATCGGTTACTTCCTGAGATTCTGCTGTATATTTTTTTATTAATTCAGGATCTACTTTTAATAGGTTAATTTTCACTTCTTCATTATAGCAAACTATACTTCCCATAAAAACATCAGAAGTGCCGGTTGTGCAATTCATTCCGTTTGATGCCAATCCGCAGGTAACACTTTCTGCAAAAGAAACGGTTAGTTGTTTTTCGATAAGTAGCTTTATGACTTTTCTTACAAGTAACTTCATAATGTAATAGAATTGTTATAGCAGATGTTTATGCAATTGTTATGCCGTGCAAATCACTGATTTAAATAAAAATTCAGGTAAGATTATTGCTGCCAAAAAATAAAAATATTTTTATGAGAAGTAAAGCAAGTTTCAAAAGCCATCCGTTGCATCCTATTCTCGTAAGCTTTCCAATTGCATTTTTGATCGGTACATTCGTTTCGGATCTGATTGGAGAAATCACTGATAATAACACCTTTTGGCAAACAGGTTATTACCTGGTAATTGGAGGTATTGTGATGGGATTGGTCGCTGCAATTCCAGGTTTGATCGATTATCTTTTTACTGTTCCGCCGAAAAGCTCTGCAAAAAAACGCGGACTAAAGCATGCTTTAATAAACGTTTCGCATCTTGTTTTATTTTTTATTGCATTCCTGATTCGCAGAAATGAACATCCGGACACAGTGTTGATTTTAATCCTGGAAGCTGCTGGCGTGATACTTATTTTTATTGCGGGATGGCTCGGTGGAACGTTAGTATATCGAAATCAAATCGGTGTTGATCCACGCTATGCTGAAGCGGGAAAGTGGAAAGAAGCGTCTTTTGAAGAAACCAATGAAAAAATAAAAGTAGCTGCAAACGATGAATTAAAACCGAATCAAATGAAATTGTTGCACGTGGGAAGCAAAAGAATTGTGCTCGGAAAAACAGAAAAAGGTTATGTCGCTTTTGATGATCATTGTACCCACAAAGGGGGATCGCTTGCAGGTGGAGCAATGATTTGCAGCACAGTTCAGTGTCCCTGGCATGGCTCACAGTTTGATGTAAACAATGGACAAGTAAAAGCCGGACCGGCAAAAGAAAATATTCATATATATCCTCTTACTGAATCAGATGGAAATGTATACCTGCAATTTTAAAAAAGTTTCATCTAGGCTGAAATTTTACCTTGATCAAAACTCACCATCAGAAAGGTTCATCGGCGGTTGGTCCGTAGCTCTGTGGAACCGGTATATTCAACAAACGAAGATAAACACCCAGTTGTGCCCGGTGATGTGTTGTCTGGCTATAAGAAACCCGAAGGGATTCAAATTTTGTCATTGCAGCAATGATCTGTTCGCCATTTTGGATTGTCCATGTTTGCAATAGGTCATCTTCATTTCTTACGCTGAGCAAAGCATCAGTTCCTTTTTTCAAAGAGCCTTCCAGAATTTTCAACAGATCCTCAGGAGTGTTTGCCTTCGGCGGTTCATAAGGCATTTTTTCAAAATCAATCCCATTGGTATTTATAGCAAAATCAATCCAACCCGGTAGTTCTGCAATATGGGAAGCAAGCTGCTTTATCGTCATACTTTTTTCATGAGGTTTCCATTGAAAATCTTCAGTCTTTAACAGCTTAAAGAATTTGCGCGTAGTGTTTGCTTCCTGCTCAAGTTCTTTTAATAAAAAGGGAATGACGTGCATATTTGTTGTTTTATTTTATAAAAGTAGGAAATTCAATAAGCAAAATTTACACCATATTTTAATCACAGAAGCGCGGTTATAAGTTTAATCCTTTTCTTTTTTCCAAAATCTTCTTTTCTTCTTGTCATTATATATATCCCTGGCTTTATCTACCAATCCGATAAATTCTGTTTCTAAAAAATTATCGGGAGTCAATGAAGCAACTGCAATATTTTTAATTATGTTCCATTCCATATCAGCCGGAAAATATTTTGATTCCCTTAGTTTTAAACCAAACATCGCAACTGCTGCGGCAAACTGAAGGTCCCTATTGATAGAATCAAACCTTTTATAATTTTCAGGGCATGGGTAATTGATCAGATGTTCAACAGTATCATTTGGGAGCCGGTAATGAACAACGAAATTGGCAATATTTGTTTGTTTACTGTTCAACGAATCCTTTGCAGCAGGAACAATTTCAAAGATTACTGTATTTCCGGAACCGGAGCCAATTTCACCTCCTTCGAGCTCATAGTTATTTTCTGCAATAATGCTTTTTTTATTATCATAACCTATAAGGCGGTATTGACTGATAAGTTCTGGGTTAAACCTTGTTTTAATGTAAACATTGCTGGCTATTGAATACAGTGTTTGGGTAAATTCGGTAACCAATACTTTTTCCGCTTCTCTCACATCATCAATATAGGCGAAATTTCCATTTCCTTTTTTCGATAAAACTTCAATTTTTGAATCTTTATAATTTCCCATTCCTACACCCAGGCAGGTAAGATATACTCCCGATTGTTTTTCTTTGGAGATCAGGTTTTCAAGGTCCTCCTCACTTTTCTGGCCGATGTTAAAATCGCCGTCCGTGGCAAGAATGATGCGGTTGTTTCCATTTTTTATAAAAGTTGCCCGCGCTAGTTGATAAGCCATTTTGATTGCTGCTTCGCCAGGTGTATCACCTGAAGCGGTTAATTCCTCAATAGCTTTCGAAATCCTTTGTTTTTCTTTACCACTCGTTGGTTGCAGCCAAACTCCTACCGATCCGCCATAAGTTACAATTGAAACGGTGTCCTGTGTTCTTAAATTTTTTACCAATAATTGAAACGCTTCCTTCAAAAGTGGAAGCCTGTTTGGCAAATCCATACTGCCTGAAACATCAATTAAAAAAACAAGATTGGACGGAGGAACATGATCCAGATTTAATTTCTTTCCTGATAAATTTAAAAATAGTAACCTGTGATCTTTATTCCATGGGCAATCTGAAACCTGCGACTGAAGCCGAAATACATCATTCACATCCGGCTCTTTATAGTTAAAATTAAAATAGTTGAGCATTTCATCTATCCTTACAGCATCTATCGGTACTTTCGTATTTTGATTGATAAACCTGCGTATATTACTGTAAGATGCTTTGTCAATGCGCATCGAAAATTCAGTACTGGTTTTATCGCTTGTTTTGATAAAATCATTTTCTGCAAGATTGCTGTAGCTCTCATCGAGATAATAAGAAACCGGCAAAATATTACCGGATATCCCCCTTGTAATAGATACCATTTTTTGCCTGGAGGTATGAGAAGCTGAAAGAGACGATTGTAAAATAATATGTTGGTATTCCTGTGTTTTAATTTTTATCGCTTGTGAAATATATCCATCCAAACTAAAGATTAATGAATCATATAAATTCGAAGTAGGAATACCAAATCCACCTGAAACACCACTTGAATAAAGTAAATTTTTGTCAGGCATGTATATTTTTACATTCTGCAGTGGCTGATTTTTTTCATCCCTTACTTCGCCACGAATATAATACTGAGCACTGGCGAGGTTAATAAAAAATAAAGCAGCAAATATGGTCAGAATTGTTTTCAAGAAAATATATTTGATAATGCCAACCTCTGAAATTCATTCTTTTCAAAAAGCTTAGATCAGTTGGTAAATCTCTTTCAAATTTCTTCCAAGTCCATCGTAGTCCAGTCCATATCCTAATACAAATTTATCGGGTATGGTAAAACCAAGATAATCTATTTTAATCGAATGTACAGTGGCAGCAGGCTTGTGAAGCAGTGAGGCAACTTTCAGAGAAGCGGGATGCTGATGTTCTAATTGTGGCAAAAACTGGGATAGAGTTTTGCCGGTATCCACAATATCTTCAACGATGATCACATCACGATTATAAAGCTCAACATCGAGACCTATTGCGGTAATAACTTTTCCGGTGGATTTTACACCTTTATAAGAAGCAAGTTTTATAAAACAAATTTCCGCTTCCACATTTATTTTTTTAAAAAGATCTGCAGCAAAAATGAATGCGCCATTCAGTATTGCAATAAACAAAGGCTTTTTACCTTCATAATCTTTATTGATCTCAGCAGCAACTCGTGTCACTTGTTCTTCTATTTGTTGCGAAGTGATATAAGGAATAAATTCTTTGTCGTGTACTTTTAAAGTAGACATAAATTATTTTGAAATGATGAGCTGCTGCCCGGTTTGAATATGGTCGCTGGCCAGATTGTTCCATTTTTTCAATTCATCTACTGTAACACCATATTTCTTTGAAATGCCGTAAAGGCTTTCTTTTGGCAGCACTTCATGAGTTGATGATTGGGGCTTTGAAGTTGAAGGTTGAGTGTTGGAGTTAGAAAGTTTGATGTTTGTGTTTTGAGGATTTTGTCTTCCGGCTGAAGCAACATTTTGCTTTACAGCATCAGCATCTGCTGTTATTCCCCTGAATACCGGTGGCTTCAAAAATATTTTTGTGCCTGTCACAATAAAATCATCGGGAGTAAATTGATTATAAGAATAGAGATTTTGCAAGATCACTCCATATTTTTGAGAAATATCGTACATCGTTTCATTAGGTTCAGTAATACAAAAATCCTGTTGTCCTTCTTTCTTTTTTTTCTCTAAAAAAATGTATTGTCCTTTTTGCAAAATGCCGTCAGTTGTAAGATCATTTATCGTTAACAATTTTTGCAGATTAATGTTATGCTGTGTGGCAATAACCAGTAAAGACGTGCCTTTCGGCACGTACAAAGCTTTCGCTCCATTGATAACAAGATTTGTTGGCATGGCCAGGTCAGAATCATCTTGCTGTGGCGCAACAGAATTATTTACGGGGTCATCTGTGTATTTGGCAACATCGAAATGCGGTACATCATTGATCGCATCCATGGTATATTGTTCGAGGTTGTTGTCTTCGATGTATTTTATTAAAATTTCAGGATATTTTGGATTCGTGGCATAGCCCGCTTTTCGTAAACCATAAGCCCATGCTTTGTAATCAGCAGGATCTAGTTGAAACAAAAAATCATAACGGCTGTTGCCTCTTAAAAAATTCGAATGATCGCGGTAAGAATCTTCGGCGCTTTTATATTTCCTAAAACATTCTCCTGGAGCATCATCATCGTGGCTTACTGTTTCTGCAGTCCAGGTACTTTTACATTTTATTCCAAAATGATTATTCGACGCTTTTAAAAGATCGCTGTTGCCGCTCTGGGTTTCAAGTAATCCCTGCGCAAGCGTAATAGCAGCAGGCACTCCCATCCTTTTCATTTCACTGATGGCAAGGTCTTTATATTCCTGTACATACTGTTGTGCCGTCATCGTCTGCGCGGCACAGTCACAAAAACAACCGAAAAAAAACAACAAAATTATAATCGCCTTGTTCATTTATAAACAGGAATTTTCGTTCAAATATTTTAAATGTTATTTCTTAAGAATCATCATCAAACCATCTCTGACAGTGAGAATTACCCGTTGCACCCTGTCATCCTTAGCCACATGTTCATTAAAATTATTAATGGCAATTGCGTTCTTTCCAGAAATCTTATCTTTCAAAACATCGCCATGAAATAATACGTTATCGGCAAGAATTACTCCACCTTTTTTCAATCGCGGCAAAGTTAATTCGTAATAATTAATATAATTGGTTTTATCGGCGTCGATAAAAATCAAATCCCATTCCTCAGTCAATTGCGGAATGATATCTAACGCATTTCCCCTGTGTAAAATTATTTGTTCCGACTGTGAAGATTTTGCAAAATAATTTTCTGAAATGGCGGCATCTTCTTCGCGCAATTCTATCGTATGCAAAAAACCATCGTGTTGCAATCCTTTTGCAAGGCATAATGCGCTGTAGCCAGTGAAAGTTCCTATTTCCAGAATCAATTTTGGTTTAATGATTTTGCTCAGCATTTCCAGCAGCTTTCCTTGCAAAGGGCCACTGAGCATATTCGAATGTGCATGATGATTTAACGTAAATTCTTCTATTTCCTGCAACAATTTATCTGTCGGTTCAGAAAAACAGGTTGCATACTCATTTGCTTTTTCATTTATTAATTCAGGCATGCGATAATTTTATTTCAGGTGTTTTCCTTTTAGACATAATCAATAATCCGATAAAGGTAAGAAGGCCGTTCACAATAATCAACTCATCGGCAAATACATATCCATCTAATAACACCTTTGAGTATTTGTCTATAAAATAACATAGCAGCGGAGCCAATATAACAATGATGGGAGTTGCATAATCAAGTACCTGCCTTTTTTTGGCAAATAAAGAAAATGCAAACAAACCAATGAGGGGCCCATAAGTAAATGTGGCAACTTTAAAAATTGCCGTTACGACAGAAGCGTCGTTTACCGCATTAAATAATAAGACCACGAAAAGTATAATTAATGAAAACGCAACGTGCACAAATGTTCTGGTGCGTTCCATCTTTTTTTCTTTTGATGGATCCTTTTTATCAAAATTTAAAAAATCAATACAGAAAGATGTCGTCAAAGCAGTGAGCCCGGAATCAGTAGTGGCAAACGTTGCAGCAGTTAAGCCCAACATAAAAACGACCGCAGGAACACCTTTAAAATAATTTAACGCAATGTCCGGAAATAAATAATCTGTTCTCGGCTGATGGGTAACAGAATCCAACGGGATCGGAATTCCTTCACGGTTTGCATAGATATAAAGTAAAGCCCCAACGCTTAAAAAAAACAGATTGATCAACACAAAAATAAACGTAAAGCTGAGCATATTTTTTTGCGCATCTTTTAAATTTTTGCAGCTGAGATTCTTTTGCATCAAATCCTGGTCAAGTCCAAACATTCCAATCGTTACAAATATTCCACCGAGAAATTGTTTTGAAAAATGGAATTTGTTAGAAACAAAATTATCCGTGAAAAACATTTTAGAGTAATTACTGTTCTTTATTGCATGAAAAGCTTGTGGAATATTCATATCAAGGCTACTGCAGATAAAATAAATAGAAAGTATCACAGAGGCAACCAGGAAAACAGTTTGAAGCGTATCAGTAATGATAATGGTTTTTAATCCGCCTCTGAATGTGTAGCCCCAGATCAGCAATAAACAAATAACGATCGTGAGCCAGAAAGGAACGGCCATTTCATCGAAAATAAATTTTTGCAACACAATCGCGACCAGGTATAATCTGAATGCCGATCCGATAACGCGTGAAACTAAAAAGATGGCTGCTGCGGTTTTATGACTCACTTTTCCAAGCGTTCTTTCTATGACTTCATAAATAGAAATGAGATGCATTCTATAGTATAATGGAAGTAAGATTCCGGCTACAATAAAATAACCAACGGCATTTCCGAGAACAAACTGAAAGTAGCGAAACTGAGAACCAGCAAGGTTTCCCACTTCGCCCGGAACAGAAATAAATGTAACGCCACTTAGTGCAGTACCTATCATTCCAAAGGCAACGAGATACCATTTTGAGTTACGATTGGCAATAAAAAATGTCGCGTTGGAAGTCGATTTTTTTGAAGTGAAATAGGAGATTAAAATAAGCATTAAAAAATAGCCGATAATAAAAGAAAGCAATACAACAGGAGACATATTTTCGTTTTGGAAAGATTAAAAAATGAATAAGAAGTGTATGTTTTAATTTTGAAACCTTTCCAAGATAAATAAAAATATGTCAATACAAAATTTAGCGGTTTTTTGCGGTTCGAAAAATGGCAATGATCCATTGTTTTGTGAGCATGCTAAACAAGTCGGGAATCTGCTTGCCGAAAAAAATGTCAACCTGATTTATGGAGGCGGAAATAAAGGAATGATGGGCACTGTGGCTAATGCTGTTTTAGAAAAAGGAGGAAAAGTGATTGGAATTATGCCGCGGTTTTTGGCAGTACCAGAGCATCAGCATCACGGCCTTACACAAATGCTTGAAGTGGATGATATGCACATCAGGAAAAGGATGATGTATGAAAAATGCGATGCTGCATTGGTTCTCCCTGGCGGTTTTGGTACAATGGATGAGTTTTTCGAAATGCTTACGTGGAATCAATTAAACATTCACAATAAAAAAATTTTTGTTTTAAACACATCTGGCTTTTATGACCATTTGATATCCTTTTTATATAAAACAGAAGAGCAAGGTTTTTTGTATTCAAACATGGTCGAATGTTTAAAAATTATTTCTTCACCGGAAGAATTGTTATTTGAATAAACATGAATGATTTTATTTCGAAAATTATAATACTGCTATTTTTGGATTCAGGAAACATCTTTGCCCAGCAAATAAAGAAATAGAAAGGTATTATGTTTCTGAGGCTTATAATTTTATTGGATTCTTTATAATGGTTGTTTGTTTACTTTATAAAAAATTAAAGCAAAAATAAAATGAAACGAATTGTTTTTATTACCGGCGCTACATCGGGGATTGGCAAAGCGTGCGCCGAAAAGTTTGCTGCTAATGGTGACGATCTTATTATTAATGGCAGGAGAAAAGAAAGACTGGATGATTTGAAAAAAGAATTGGAAGAAACCTATAAGATTGAGGTTTTGTGTGCACCTTTTGATGTTCAAATAAAGGAAGAAGTTTTCGAAATGATCAATGATTTTCCGGAAAAATGGAAAGCTATAGATATCCTGATAAATAGCGCGGGTCTGGCTTTGGGACGCGAACTTTTTGATGAAGCTTACCTGGCGGACTGGGAAACGATGATAAAAACGAACATTAATGGGTTGTTGTATGTAAGCAAGGCGACTCTGCCATTTATGGTAAATAGAAATTCCGGGCACATTATTAACCTTGGTTCTACTGCCGGCGATGATGTGTATGAAAGAGGCAATGTTTATTGTGCAACAAAAAGCGCTGTAGAGGCAATTAATGAAGCGATGCGGATTGATTTATTGCAGCATCATATTAAAGTAACGAATGTAAAACCAGGAGCAGTAGAAACCGAATTTTCTCTTGTCAGATTCAAAGGAGATGAAGAAAAAGCGGAAAAGGTTTATGAAGGCTTTGTACCATTGTCAGCAGCCGATGTTGCAGATACCATTTTTTATTGTGCTTCCTTGCCTCCAAATGTTTGTATCAATGAATTGCAGATAACGTGTATTGCACAGGCAAATGGAATTTATTCGTATAAAAAATAAACGGTTTTATTCTTTCAACAACAATAAAAAAGCCCCTCAGATTGAAGGGCTTTTCTTACGATTAAAATATTTTTTAAGATTTTGAAGTAACTTCCTTTTTCTCTTTCTTTAATTTTTTCACGCTCTCTTTGTTGGTCTTTAAAGCATCAAAAGCAGCAGGAGTTAATACTTCGCCGGTAAGTTTTACAAATTTCACATCATCTGCTCCTGCAAATTTTACGGTAAGGGTTTTATCGATCGGGCCTACTGCAGCTGCATTATAAGTGGCGCTGATGGTACCGGTTTTTCCGGGAGCAATCGGAGCTTTTGTATAATCAGAAACAGTACATCCGCATGAAGGAGTAGCCTGCTCAATAATCAATGGTTCTGTTCCAATGTTAGTGACAACTATCGTTGCAGTCGGCGGTACATTCTGTTTTACTTTTCCGAAATCGTATGTCGTTACATTTAATTTCGCGATATCGTCTGCTTTTTTTTGAGCGAATAAGGAAGTGGAAGATAATAAGAGTGCGGCAAATAAGAATCTTTTCATGATGAGTTTAAATTTTATTGTTCGTTTTTTAGGGTGTTTAAAGAAGTATTTTCAGGAGCAGATGTGACCGGAGTTTTCCAGACATCGCCTTTGATAATGATTTGTTTAGTTTGAGTGCCGTTATAGGTAATGGAAACAGTTTTATTAAAAGGGCCTTCCGTTGCGGCGTTATAACCTACTTTAATACTGGCAGTAGCCCCCGGAGCGATTGTTTCCTTATTCCATTCAGGCGTAGTGCAGCCACAACTTGCTTGAACATTATCAAGTGCAAAGGGCTTATCGCCGGTATTAGTGAATTCGAAAACATGAGTAACAGGCTTGCCTTGCGGAATTTTTCCAAAATCAAATTCGCTTTCTCTTAAAGTAAGATTTTCGGAAGCTGCAGTGGAAGTAGATTCTGCAATATTTGTTGTAATACTTTTATCCTTTTTGTTTACTTTAGTAATGTCTGTTTGAGCAAAAGCGGACAAGATAAACGTCGCACAACAAATAAGAGTAAATATTTTTTTCATTTTAAAGGTTTAAAATGGTTTCAAAGATACTAAAACGCACTAAATGGTTGCAAATTGTGGAAGCCTTTTCAGTTTTTTAACATTCATCACTTATAATTAAATATTTTTGTCCACATGGAGAATCAA
>JBQCFI010000504.1:0-2309 GCA_051959325.1 Ginsengibacter sp.
TTTGGTTTTTTCGATATCAAATTTTAAAGCATCATCTGTGGGAGCTGTATATAATCCATCAGGCCACCAACCTTGATCCAAGGGACCGAATTCAAATAAAAATTTGTTATTCAACATCATTTTTTTAATACCCTTTTCATCGGGAGCAACAGAAATTTTACGCATCGCAAAATAACTTTTTGCTTCATCGATTACTTTTCCCTTTCGAATTACAGTGAATTTCAAATCATAAAGAAACGGATGGCTTGGAGACCATGATTCCGCACCAGGAATAGAAAGTGTAACTGCAGTATCTGTCCCGTTTTTTTCTGCTACTTTTTTATTGCCTTTCCAGGCAGAAATATTGATCACATCACCTGGTTTTAAATTTTGAATGGATGCACTTACAGAAAGTGTTTTATCATCCAGGTCGGGAGTTTGTTTTGTAGAAACAATATAAGTGTCAGGTACAGTTTCCAGCCAAACTGTTTGCCAGATGCCGGTAACAGGCGTGTACCAGATCCCCTCAGGATGCACCACCTGCTTGCCGTGAGGCTGAGGACCTTCATTGGTGGGATCCCAAACACGAACCGCCAGTTCTTGCCGCGTTCCTTTTTTGAGCAAATCTGTTATATCAAATGAAAAAGGATCGTAGCCACCTTCATGCCTGCCGATCTTTTTCCCATTTACATAAATATCGCTTCTCCAATCAACTGCTCCAAAATGCAGCAATACTCTTTTACTCTTGATCTTTGAAGGAACATTAATCGCTTTTTGATACCAAAGAATACTATCTTTTCCTACTGTTTTTCCTACTCCCGACAAAGCAGATTCTACTGCAAAAGGAACGAGTATATTTCCCTGGAAAGAAGAAGGAATATTTTGAGTATCTGAAACAGGAAGAATCGCATACTGCCAAAGGCCATTTAGATTTTGCCACTCATTCCTTTGCAATTGCGGCCGGGGATAATCGGGTAAAGTATTTGCAGGATTTACATCAGCAGCCCATGGTGTGGTAATGTGACCGGGAACAATTTTCCAGGAAGTTCGCTGTGCATTACAATAAAAAGCAATTGCCAGGAACACCGGCAGTAAACGAAGTTTTTTCATAGTTTCTTGTTTTTTTAATTATTATCCAAATCCAATCAGTCCAATTACGATCGTTACAGAAAAAAGAATTCTAAAACCAGGAAGGCGCAAGCGTCTTCCTGGTTATTCAATAGGCCCTAATAAGTTTTATTTAAAAAATAACTGAAAAATATTACAAAGGAATTTTTTGCAAAGGTGAAAAGATCATGTCTTCTACGTTTGCGATTTTAACTCCGACGCGGGCAAAAATATAATTTTGAGTAGGTGTTATAGGAGGAACAGTTACTGTCAAAGTAATATTATTGGGATCAGTGATGCTGCTTCCAGCCATATCCTTTAACGCTATATTATCACCGGCAGATACAAACTGTGTTTTGTTGATATACAAACTTACCCTTTCTATATCTTTTGCAAGGGAATCGGTGATAATTTTTTCTACCTTAAAATTAGCAGTAACAATTCCACCGGAAGCAGTAATCTGCGCATTTCTGATCATGTAATAAGGTGTAACGTCCAGATTAACGGTTTGATTTCCCTTTAAAGAAATAGCAAGCGAATCCGGGTTTCCATTTGCATCCTTTTTCCACAAAAATGGCCCTTGCCCGTTTGGAATAATTAATTTATAATCGCCATCATAAAGAACCTGTGAATAGCTTCCATTTTGTTGGAAAGTAGTGTTATTCCCAATCTGTCCCACTTTACCAAATCCATATTGATATAATTGGTACGGCACCTGGTTTCTTTCTACATTGATGGAATCTCCTTTGTACATTATCGCTCCGGTTAAAAAAGTACCCGGCGCTGCACGGTTATCTTTTTTACAGGAATATACAGATAAAAAAAGAGCGGGAATTACAATATATTTAAAAATACTTTTCATGATTTATAATTTGAATTAAATACTATTGATTCGGTTGTTTCACAATTTTTGGATTAGCTGCTATTACATCATCACCAATCTGCGTATAATAATTTCCCAAAAGGAAACGATTTGCGCCGGTTACCAATGAAGGAAGGGTTTCTTTAAATACCCATGTACCGTTATTTGGGCTTCCTGGTTCATATTCTTTATACGGCCATAATCCCCACGGCTGTGTACTATGTTGGGTCGCTTTACCAATATTTGTTTTTAAATCACTTAAAGTAGTAGGTCTTCCATCCCAAACGATATGAGCCAGACGCCAACGTTTCATATCGTAGAAATACAGACCTTCAAAAGCAAGTTCTACCCGGCGTTCATG
>JBQCFI010000505.1:0-8709 GCA_051959325.1 Ginsengibacter sp.
ACGATTCAAAACTAAAAGCAAATCCATTTTCATTAATTTTACCTTAAATAAATTTTTTATGGAAGAAAAGAAATACGATTTTGGAATGATCGGACTTGGCGTAATGGGACGCAATCTGTTGCTGAACATGGCTGATCATGGTTTTTCTGTCATTGGTTATGATAAAGATCCTGACAAGACCGCGGCTTTTGAAGCTTCAGCTACGAAAGGAACAACCGTGAAAGGAGTAAATACATTAAAAGAAATGATTGACCAGCTAAAAACGCCGCGCAAAATAATGATGCTGGTGCCTGCAGGAAATCCGGTGGACAGCGTGATCAATGAATTGAGACCTCTTTTACAAAAAGGCGATATCATTATCGATGGAGGAAATTCACATTATACCGATACTTTAAGAAGAATCAATGAATTAAAAAATGAAGGTTTTCATTTTATGGGAATCGGAATTTCAGGAGGCGAAGAAGGCGCAAGAAAAGGTCCGAGTATTATGCCCGGTGGTGATGAAGAAGCTTACAAAGAAGTGGCGCCCATTTTAAAAGCAGTAGCTGCGAAAGTAAATGGTGAGCCATGTGTAGCATACCTCGGTCGGGAAGCAGCCGGCCATTATGTAAAAATGGTACATAACGGTATAGAGTATGCGATTATGGAACTGATCAGTGAATGTTATGACCTCATGCGTCATGGTTTAGAACTTTCCAACGAAGAACTTCAGGAGGTTTTTAAAGATTGGGATAGTGGTGAAATGAAATCTTTTTTATTGGAAATCACTGCAGCTATTTTCGAAAAGAAAGACGATAAAACCGATAAATACCTGGTAGATATGATATTGGATAAAGCCGGAGCAAAAGGAACGGGGAAATGGACTTCACAGGAAGGGCTCGATCTTCCGATGCCAATACCAACAATAGATTCAGCAGTTATGATGCGAAATCTTTCTTCATTGATCGATGAAAGAAAAGAAGCTGCGGCACTTTATAAAACTCATCCTCAAAAAATAGAAACAGATAAAAAAGAATTCATCAATCAACTGAAGGAAGCCTTGTATCTCGCTACTTTGATCAGTTACGCACAAGGATTGGCCATGCTTACTACAGCTTCATCAGAATTAAAAATGGATATTCCTTTGCCGGAGGTTGTAAGTGTTTGGCGTGGTGGCTGCATCATCCGGTCAGCAATGCTTGATGTGTTTAAAAAAGCGTATCAAAATCCAAATCTGAAAAATTTGTTGCTGGACCCAAATATTGCCAATATTCTACAGCAGAAAGAAGCATGTCTTTCAAAAGTGGTTTCCATCGCAGCATTAAATAATTATCCTGCGGCAGGATTAATGGCTTCTTTAAATTATTTCAACGCTTACCGGCGAAAACTTTTGCCAACAAATTTGGTTCAGGCGCAACGGGATTTTTTTGGCGCTCATACCTATCAGAGAACAGACGATCCTACCGGTGTTTTTCATACCGAATGGGAATAGAAGCAAAACTTGAAAGCAAATATTTAAACCGTTTTATTTTTCAATAATTAATTTCTTAATAATCAATATTCAATAATCATATCAAATGTTAGATTACAAAAAATTACCACCAGCAGTGGTTGTCATATTTGGCGGAAGTGGCGATCTGAATTACCGCAAATTAAATCCTGCACTATATAATCTTTTCCTGGACAATGCAATGCCTGATCATTTCAGCATTATTGGTATTGCGCGTTCGCCTTATTCGGATGTCGATTATAAAAAACATTTAAAAGAAGGCATTGATAATTTTTCCCGAATAAAAGATACAAACGGAAATTGGCAGGAATTTTCGAAACATCTCAGCTATTTGCAAATGGATATTAACGACGCAAAATCTTATGATAAAATCGCTGATATTGTAAAGAAAAAAGAAGCAGAAGCCGGAGCACATCCAAATGTAATTTTTTACATGGCTGTAGCGCCGCAACTGGTTCCTGAAATTGTGAAGCATATCGGCAATATGGATCTTTGCAAGGATACCAAGTGTGCCCGGATTGTGGTGGAAAAACCTTTTGGGCATGATCTGGAAAGTGCTATCGCTATGAACAAGATGCTCGCGGAATATTTTGATGAAGAACAGATCTATCGTATTGATCATTACCTGGGAAAAGAGACGGTTCAAAATATTTTAGCACTTCGTTTTGCAAACGCGTTATTCGAGCCTTTATGGAACCGGCATTATATTGATCATGTTCAAATTACTGCCGCTGAAACCGTTGGTGTGGAAGGCCGTGGCGGTTACTATGAAACCTCCGGCGCGCTGAGAGACATGATTCAAAACCATATTTTGCAATTGCTTTGCATGATCGGAATGGAAGCGCCTGTTTCCTTTGATGCCAATGAGATCAGGAATAAAAAAGTAGATGTATTAAATGCGATCCGCCGCATTCCAAAAGATGAAGTTCAGGAATATGCCGCCCGTGGGCAATATGGACCCGGATGGATGAAAGGTGAAAAAGTGCCGGGATATAAAGAAGAAAAAGGCGTAAATCCTGATTCAAATGTCGAGACTTTTGCGGCAGCAAAATTCTATATTGATAACTGGCGTTGGGAAGGAGTTCCGTTTTACGTGCGTACCGGAAAGCGTCTTCATGAAAAGTCAACCGAGTTAACGATCCAGTTCAAACCTGCTCCAGACTTTGCTTTTCCAAAAGAAGCAACAGAAACCTGGCGGCCAAACCGGCTTTCAATCGGCATTTCTCCGGAGATGGACATTTGTCTCAGGTTCCAGGCAAAAAGACCGGGACAGGCGATGCGATTAAATCCGGTTGATATGGTTTTTAATTATGAAGACGCCTATAAAGGTGAAGAACCAGAAGCGTATGAAACACTTTTGTATGATGTAATGGATGGCGATGCTACTTTATTTATGCGCGCTGACCAGGTAGAAGCAGCATGGAGAGTTGTGATGCCGATTTTGGAAGTTTGGGGAGCGCGCAAGCCATTGGATTTTCCGAATTATTCACCCAACTCGTGGGGGCCGGAGGATGCGGAAGCACTAATCGCACGTGATGGGCACAACTGGATTTCCATGCCTGCAAAAGCACATTCAAAATCGTCTGAAAAAAGTAAAAAGTAACAAACATGGAACTCCATATTTTTGATAATAAAGAAATGATGAGCGATAAGCTCGCTTCATGGATTTGCGATATTGTGGAAGAAACATTAAAGAAACAGGAGTTTTTTAGTATGGTTCTTTCAGGCGGCGAAACACCAAAATTATTGTATGAAAAACTGGCTGCTCCGGAATATAAAAACAAAATAAACTGGAAACATATTCATGTTTTTTGGGGAGATGAAAGAGTCGTTCCCTTCAGCGATGACAGAAATAATGCAAAAATGGCTTTTGATATTTTGCTCGACAAGGTAGATATTCCTGTAAATCAAATTCACATCATGCGCACGGATATTCAACCCAATTTTGCCGTGGATGAATACCGAAAGTTATTGCACACATTTTTCGACAGTTCCAGTTACAGCTTTGATCTCGTTTTGCTTGGAATGGGAAGTGATGGTCACACGCTTTCTTTATTTCCAGGCTCGCCGATCATCAATGAACATGTTCATTGGGTAAATGCGGTTTACAATGAAAAACAACAAATGTATCGCATAACTTTAATGCCGCTGATTGTTAATAAATCTGCTCAAATCGCCTTTATGGTAAGCGGAGAAAGTAAGGGAAAAGTTTTAAAAGAAGTACTGGAAGGAGCGCGGAATCCGGAAAAATTACCTGCACAAAGTATAGTTCCGGTGGAAGGAGAACTGCATTGGTTTTTGGATAAAGCAGTAGCAAAAGATCTGAAACAAAAATGAAATTTCATAAAAAATAATCAACAAACAAAGAAATGCCGCTGATTTATTTTTTCTTCTCCATACAATTTAAAGGTTCAAAATCAGTTCAACATTTTCTTTTTTTTACCCGTTTATTTTTAAAAATCTTCCCCTGATTGCCTGAAGCTGTTCGCCGGTAAGATGAGAAGTTTTTCGAAGAACTTTTATAAAATAATCTACTTCTTCCTGCTTGGCAGGGCATCCAACATTGCTTCCTGTAAGCGTGCCATCATCAGAATGAAGCCTGGAATCGGCAAGTAATTTCCCATTTTTATCAAGGATAAACCAATAAGGAATTCCCTGGCTTTCAGCTCCATATTTTTTTCTTAATTCATCAGCACCCAAATTATTAAATTTTTCTTTTTCTCCCCTTTCATCTACCGTAAGATGTTTAATAATATAATTGCTGTGAAAGAAAGATTTCACTGTTTGATCATTCATGGCAGTATCCATCCGATGGCACCAGATACACGATGATGCATGAAAAATCACAAAGATGTTTTGATCGTTTTTTATTGCTTCGTTTTTTGCTTCTTTAAGAATTGCATCTGCACTTTTTACTTTTGTTTGTGAAAAAACCGTGGTGCTGATAAAGAATAAAGCAGCCGCTAATAGTTTAATTATTTTCATTTCTACTTTTTTATCATCTCAAAGTAAATATTTTCCTGCGCTCAATATGTTTTTTAGCGATAAAAATTTTACAAACCCAGAAAGAAAAAAAAGGTCAACTTTCTCTACACATCGTACATTTGTTTTAAATGACATCCTCTTATTTTACTTACAGCAAACCAAAAGTTTTACAGGCCCTAAGGTTTCATTTTTTTAGCAGAAACGAAATAAAGATCATGATCGTCGTGGTGAATGTATTTGCCCTTTCTGCGGCGGTTTTATATTTTATGGGAAAAGTTTCACCGCTTGCTTTTTTAATGAGTTCAACACTTTGGCTTGCTTTAATGTTTGCTTTCTGGATGGTACTTCCGCTTATAATTTATCGCAAAGCCACTACATTCAAAGACCATTTCAAAGTAAGTTTTGAAGATCAGCACATGTTTCTCGAAAATGAAAGAGGTGGCAGAAGCTGGCCGTGGAAAGACTTTAGCAATTTTGTCGAAAGCACTAATTTTTTTCATTTATACTTCAACAGCCGCGCTTTCTTTATCATTCCCAAAAGCGCTTTTCCTAAAACCGATTGGCCCGGAATCAGAAAATTTTTGAAAGAAAAAATCGGATAATCATGACAATAAGCATTTGCATTTGCGGAGCAGGAACGATGGGAAGTGGTATTGCACAAGTATCTGCACAAAGCGGTTTTGATACCATTCTTTTTGACCTAAATGAAACTGTTCTTGCAAATGCACAAATTTCTATTCAAAAGAATTTGCAATACCTGCTGGATAAAAATAAAATCACTCCAAAAGAAAAAGAAAAAATTTTCAGCAGGATACAATTTACAAGTGATATAAAAAATTGCACGGCCTTTATAATTATTGAGGCAATTATTGAAAAGGAAGACGCAAAGATTTCGCTGTTCAACGAACTTGCAAAATACAATAATGAAGAAGTAATTTTTGCTACAAACACTTCCTCCCTTTCAGTTTCTTCAATGCAGGAAAAAATTATTTTTCCGGAAAGGGTTGTGGGAATGCATTTTTTTAATCCTGCTTATATTATGCGATTGGTGGAAGTTGTAAAAGGCCGTGAGACCAATGATGAAGTAGCGAAAACGATTTTTGACATTTGCAAACAAATGGGAAAAATTCCGGTAATGTGCAAAGATGCACCAGGCTTTATCGTGAACCGGATAGCGCGTCATTATTACCTTGAATCTCTCAAAATCGTGGAGGAAGGAGTTGCATCTTATGAAGAAGTGGATGAAATTTTAGAAGGCAGTGGTTTTAAAATGGGGCCGTTCAGATTGATGGACCTGATTGGTATGGATATCAATCTTGCCGTTACTAAAAGCATCTATGACGCCTACGATAAAGCTCCGCGCTTTAAACCGTCTGCAATTCAAATAGAGAAAGTAAAAAATAATAAATTAGGGAAAAAAACCGGAAAAGGATTTTATAATTATAATAAATAAAAAGGATAAATTAATTTACTTTACTTCTTAATCAATTCAAATCCGGGAAATGCTTCAGGAAAACTTTTCAGAAAAAAACAAACTACCAAATAAGATCCTGGTAACCGGTAGTGCTGGTCTTGTTGGCAATGAACTGATAAGACAATTGCTTGCTTCCGGAGAAAACGTAAAAGCCATTTATCATTCTACACCTCTTTCTCTTTCTCATGCAAATCTCGAAATTGTGCAGTGTGATATACTTGATGTGATTTCCTTAAATGAAATAATGGAAGGAATTACCCACGTTTATCATTCTGCTGCTTTGGTTTCCTATGATCCAAAAGATAGTCAAAAACTTTTAAAAATAAATATTGAAGGAACTGCAAACATAGTGAATGCGTGTATCGATTCCAGGGTAATGAAACTGGTACATGTCAGTTCTGTAGCGGCTTTGGGAAGAATTCGGGAAGAGGAAATGGTAAGTGAAAAAATGAACTGGACAGAAGAAACAAGCAACAGTATTTATGGCAAATCAAAATATTTCGGCGAGATGGAAGTGTGGCGCGGCATCGGAGAAGGGCTGAAAGCAGTCGTCGTAAATCCTTCTTTGATCCTTGGTGGAAATAATTGGGAAACCGGATCTTCAGCTATTTTTAAAAACGCTTATAACGAATTCAAATGGTACACAGAAGGTATTGGCGGTTTTGTAGATGTAAGAGATGTGGCGCGTGCAATGATCCTGTTAATGAATAGCGAAATAACCGCTGAACGTTTTGTTTTGAACGGAGAGAATTTACCTTACAGAGAAATATTTACTTTGATTGCAAAATGTTTTGGCAAGAGACCTCCTCATAAAAAAGTGTCACCTTTTTTAGCAGAAATGATATGGCGCGCAGAAGAAATAAGAACGAGGTTTACCGGAAAAAAACATTTGCTCACAAAAGAAACAACACGAACAGCGCAGGCAAAAGTTTATTTTGATAATCAGAAAATTTTAAAAGCACTTCCAGGCTTTCAATTCACAAAAATTAAAGATACCATTGAATTTACCTGTGCTGCTTTGAAAGAGAAATATTTACTTTAATACAAAATCTATACTCCAATGAATATCAATTTACAAATTCTGTTTGTAGCTATCTTTATTTTTATTCTGTCGTTTTTGTTAACTCCTTTCAAAGTTGCTGCTCAACCACAATATTTTATTGTAAAAGGAAAAGTTGTAGATAAAAACACAAATGCTCCGTTAATCGGCGCGTCGGTGTTTGCACAGAATACCACCATTGGAGAAGCTACCGATGGGCAAGGAAATTTTAGCATCAGACTTCCGGAAGGCGGTTATTCTTTGGTTACAACCTTTACCGGTTATGAAACTGAAAGCATTCGTGTAAATGCTTCATCTCAAAATGACAGCTTACTTTTTGAATTAAATCCCGAAGAAAAATCGCTGGAAGCAGTTACGATTTCTATCTCCAATGAAGTGCCCGATGGATGGGAAAAATATGGCTCTTTCTTTATTGATAATTTTATCGGGCAAACAAATTTTTCAAAACAATGTGTGATCAAAAATCCGGAAGTGTTGCATTTTTATTTTATAAAGAAAAGAAATACTTTAAAAGTAAAAGCAAAAGAACCGCTTATTGTTGACAATTTTTCTTTGGGATACACTTTGAAATTTGCCATTGATTCTTTTACAAACGATTACAATTCAAAAACAAATTTATTCATTGGCTATCCTCTTTTTGAAGAGATGCACGGAACACCGGAGCAACAGCAAACATGGAATAAAAATCGTGCAATTGCTTACCAGGGATCTTTACTGCAATTTATGCGAAGCCTTTACCAGCGGACATTACAGGAAGATGGATTTGAACTGCAGTTTATAGTAAATAATAATGGCGAAGATTATCCAATCCATATCGGTGATCTTTATGGCGCATTGAATTATCAGAAAGATGACAGCACACAAACAGTACAATTTTCCCCGAATCAAAGTGAAGTGGCAGTGATTTATAAAAAAGCAAATCCGGAAAAAAATTATCTGCAGATTGATTCTACAGCAAAGAAGAATTTTCAGTTATCTACTTTAATTTTTCCGAAAGGCGAATCGTTTTTTATTGATCAGAATGGATATTTTTATGACCAGGAAGATCTGGTAACGAATGGGTATCTTGGTTATAAAAAAATTGCAGACATGCTGCCGTATGATTATAAACCTGATTAGGAAAAGATGAATAAAGTAAGAAGCTTGACCTGTTAGGTACTCCAAGCCTCATAACTATTTTACCTGCTTAATTTTTTCCCAGATTTCCGGAAGTCTTTTTATCAAAACCAATTCTTTTCTTTTGCTGTAAAACTCCTGGATTGGCGTGCCCCAATACGCTTTATTTCCTTCAATGCTGGATGTAACTCCTCCTTGACCCATCACCACTGCATTATCACCAATGGTAATTGTTTTATTCACCCCAACCTGCCCCCAAAGAGTAACTCCATCACCAAGAATTGTTCCGCCGGCAATACCGACCTGTGCTGCAATCAAACAATTTTGCCCCATCACCACGTCATGACCAATATGAATTAAATTGTCGAGTTTCGTACCACCGCCGATAATGGTGGAATCACTCACACCACGGTCAATGGTACAGTTGGCGCCTATTTCAACGAAATCATGAATCACAACCTGCCCGCAACTTTGCATTTTTTTATACCAGTTTTCACGATTCTTTTTTGTATTAAAATAAAAAGAATCACTGCCGACTCCTGTTCAGTAGTGTATTTCTACATGATTGCCAATTATACAACCATC
>JBQCFI010000506.1:0-7680 GCA_051959325.1 Ginsengibacter sp.
AATTGATTCTTGGCTACATCTTAATATAATACGACGGAATGTGGCTTTATTAAACATGTTTCAGAATTTCAATATTTTAAGGGGAAATTAAATACATAAAAAAAATTTGAATCGACTCGGAACATTTGCTGTGACTGCACATTGCTTCCTTTTTTGACGTCTTCTTCGGTTTTTTGAAATCGCACAAATGTTTTGATACCGGGAACATTCTCGGTAAATCGGGGGCCTTGCAAAAAACCTGTATTCGCTCCTTCACGTTCCTTTCCATTAAATGTAGATTTTAATACAACCCGATAAATGTTATTTACGTTTTTATGAAACTTGTCGAAACTGGTTTCATCTTTTAGATACAAAAGAATAAGCATACTACAAGCGAGACCTAAACTTAAACCAAACAAATTGATAAAGGAATAGACCTTATTCCGTACCACATTCCTCCAACCTGTTTTGAGATAATTTTTAAACATTTTATTTTTCCTTTAATGTTAACTGTTAGATTTATAGTTAAGCAACAAATATTTCAAATTTTTATTTTCAAATTATTTGTATTCTTATTATGATGTATTCAATTCACATTTTCAAATTTTCACATCAGCACATTATTCGCTTCTTAAACTATTCACAGGGTTAGCTATTGCAGCTTTGATCGCCTGGAAACTCACTGTCAGCAATGTGATCACTAACGCCCCTAAACCGGCAGCCAAAAAGATCCATCCTGAAATATTTGTTCTGTATTCATATTTCTGCAACCATTCATGAAGGAAATACCAGGCTAATGGAATGGCAATGAAAGAAGAAATAATAACCAGCATCACAAATTCTTTTGACAACATTCGCCATAGCATAAATACGGTAGCTCCAAGCACTTTCCGTACTCCGATTTCTTTTGTGCGCTGTTCGGCAATAAAGGATGCCAATCCAAATAAACCAAGGCAGGAAATAAAAATAGCCAGCACTGCAAAAAAGGTAGAGAGATTTCCAATGCGCTCTTCATCAGAAAACTTCTTTGCATAATCTTCGTCTGTAAACTTGTATTCAAAAGGACTCCCGGGATTATATTTTTTGAAAACTGTTTCAATTTTTGCCAGGGCAGCCTGCATGCTCTCGGATGGTTTTATCCGCACCGTAATGACACTTGCCCATCCAGGATTCATTGAAAAGATGGTTGGTTTTACCGGTTCATACGGCGATTCCATTACCATATCTTTTATTACTCCGACAACTGTATAGGGTTTTTTATTCCAGTTAATAATCTGGCCAACAACATTTTTTAAACCTGTAAGCTTTACGGCGGCTTCATTCAGAATTAAAGCGCTTGTATCAGTAGCAAAGTCTCTTGAAAAATCACGCCCTTGAATGATGTGCCAGCCTATTGTTTTTCCAAAATCCTGTGTTACACCAATTGTTCCGAATAATGGCAATGTATTGGGATCTTTTCCCGCCCAATCAAATCCGATCTGATTTGACCAGACATCAGTTGAAGGACTTGAAGACTCCGCCATATTCTCCACGGCGCCGGTTGCTATGAGATCATTCCGTAAAGCATCATAATGGCCATAAAGATCAGGGGTGTTCATGCTCAATGTAATCAATCCTTCACGGGTATAACCAACAGGTCTTGATTTGGCAAACTGCACTTGTTTATAAACAATAATGGTTCCTATGATCAATGCTATTGAAATCGTAAACTGCACTACCACCAACACTTTTCGGGGAAGTGCTGCAAACCGTCCGGCACGAAAAGTGCCTTTCAATACTTTGATCGGTTTAAATCCGGATAAATAAAATCCCGGGTAACTTCCTGCAATAATCCCTGTAAAAAAAGTAAATGTCAACAGAAGTCCCCAGAAGCTGATGTTTCCAAATGGAAATGAAATTTGTTTATCTGAAAGTCCGTTAAAGAAAGGAAGTAGTATGATGACTAAAATAATCGCCACGACAAGGGCAAGCAATGAAATAAGAACTGATTCGGTTAAAAATTGTTTGATCAGTTGACTACGCAATGAACCGATAGTTTTTCTGATCCCCACTTCTTTTGCCCGCTTTTCACTTCTGGCGGTAGAGAGGTTCATAAAATTGATGCACGCAAGAAGCAAAACAAATATTCCAATGATTCCAAACAGCCATACAAAATGAATCCGGCCGCCAGCTAATTTGCCGTTTTTAAATTCGCTGTGCAAGCGCCAGTTATCCATAGGTTGCAAAACCAATTGTTCTTTTCCATCTTCTGCTCCTTTTAAATGGATCATTGAAGCGTTCTTAATTTTATCTGAAACTTTGGCTATGTTCACATGGTCATTTAACTGCACAAAAGCCTGGAATGAATGATTTCCCCATTGCGTCATTGACCCCTTTAACCAATCTTCTGTAGTGATGTATTTATTCGATGACAGCAATATTTTTGTTTCATATAAAGTGGTATTCCTTGGAAGATCTTCGAACACACCGGTGACTTTATAACTCTCTTTATTGTCTAATTTGATTATTTTATTCATCGGATCTTCTTTCCCAAATAATGATTTTGCAACCGAAGAACTTAATAGAATGGAGGAAGGATCTTCAAGCCCGGCCTGGCTTCCCTTAATCATTCTAAGAGAAAACATTGAGGGAAAATTTGGTTCTACCCACATGCCCTGGGCGCTTATTTTTTTATCACCAAAAGCAAGTATATGCCCGAAGTTCCATGAAGCCATTGACACATTTCTAAAATCACTTCCATATTTGGTTCGAAGTTCATTTCCTAAAGGCATCGCCACAGCCTTCCCTGTGCCGGTTTCACCGTTAAAAGTTTGTGTGGTCATCACTTGGGCAAGCTCTTTATGATTGGTATGATACGTATTAAAAGTTACCTCATCATAAATCCAAAAACCAATCAGTATGGCAACGGCCATGCCGGTAGCAAGACCGATAACATTGATGGCAGAATAGCCTTTATTTTTTTTCAGATTACGCCATGCGATTTTTAAATAATTTTTGATCATTGTTTAGTTTTTACTTCGTAGTTCATAGTTGTCTAAATTTCTGTAATTTATTTCATGTGAGCATTACCATTACATGCGCACATTTTCACATTAATCACTCACTTCGCAAACTCTTCACGGGATTCGCCACTGCCGCTTTTATCGCCTGGAAAACAATAGTAAACATGGTAATCAGCACCACAGAAAAAACTGCTAACACAAATACAACCGGAGAAATTTTTATCCGATAAGCAAAACTTTGCAGCCAACTATTCATCGCCCACCATGCTAATGGAAATGCAATTAAAACAGCGATCAGGGTTAGCTTAAAGAATTCTTTCGACAACATGAAAGCAATATCGTTGACAGACGCGCCAACGACTTTGCGGATACCAATTTCTTTTTGCCTTTTCTGTGCCGTAAAAGCGGCAAGGCCAAAAAGTCCAAGACAGGATATTAAAATAGCAACACCTGCAAAATATTTTGACAAAATCCCAACTCTGGTTTCTGCCACATATTGCTTCCGATACGATTCATCCAGGAAATTGTAGTCAAATGGAAAACCCGGATTATACGATTCATATAAGTGGCCGATCGCTGCGATAGTTGGCGCCTGGTCTGTAGCTCTTATTCTCACCATGATCTTGTCCCAAACATTTCCCGCGTTTTCATGAATGATAAAACAAGGTCTTACCGGCTCATGAAGTGATTCAAAATGAAAATCTTTTACAACACCAACAATTTGCCGGTTCTGATCAAAATATTTTACACTTTTTCCAACAGGAGTTTTAAGGTGCATCAGCCTAACTGCAGCTTCGTTCAATATGATCGTTGAATCGTCATTTCCAAAGTTGCGCGAGAAACTTCTTCCTTCAGCGATTTGCATATCCATTGTTTCAATAAAATCATAACCCACTCCAAATCCTTCAAAATAATCTGATTCATCCGGATCCTTTCCTTCCCAGCTCAGCCCATAATCGCCATAATTCCTTCCGATCATATTATGTGCTGTATAACTTGCATTGATAACTCCAGGGATTTTCTTAAGTGCGGCTACAAAAGCATCTTCTGAATTTTCAATTCTTCCTTCTGAGTTAAACCGTATGACATTATCTTTATTATAACCTGGATTGGTTTTCTGTATAAAATGAATTTGCTGATAAACCACAAGCACTGCCACAATTAATAATGAAGAAAGCGCAAACTGGAAAACAATCAGGCTTTTCCGTGAAAACACATCGGCAAAAGAAGCATGGAATTTTCCTTTCAGTATACTGATAGGTTTAAAGCCGGAAAGGTAGATTGCGGGATAACTTCCTGAAGCCAAGCCTGTAATTAAAATAATAATCGCTAGCTTAAGAATTAAGTGTGACTGGAATGTTAACCTGATTTCTTTGCCGGTGAGCTGATTGAATTGCGGAAGCAGAACCGCTACAATGATAATGGCAATGATCGTTGCAAATATGGAAAGCAGTATTGATTCGGTTAGATATTGAAAAATTAATTGCGCACGTCTTGCGCCCATCACTTTTTTAATCCCGATTTCTTTTAATCGCCTAGAAGCTTTCGCAGTTGAAAGGTTCATAAAATTGATACAGGCAATTAAAAGAATAAAAATCGCGATCAGGGAAAACAGGCGTACGTACTCGATTTTCCCACCGCTTCGTGAGCCATGAGTGAATGTGTTGAGAAGATAGTTGTCAGCAAATTTAATTGCGAAAACAGAGCGGCTGGTATCACCGCTATTTTCGGTTACAATAGCGGCGATTTGTTTATTGAAAGTATTAATATTGGTTCCTTTTCTCAGCAATACAAAATTGTGTGGCCCTGTATTGGTCCATGTTTTTACCCAGGGATAAATGTCTTTCATATATTCAAATGAAAGCACAAAGTCAAATTGCTGTGAAGAATGTGAGGAAGGTTTTTCAAAAACACCGGAAATAAAAAAACTATGATCGTGCTGAAAACGGATTGCTTTGCCAATCAGGTTTTGCGTGGTTCCGAATAACTTTTCTGCTAATTCATCAGAAATAGTGATCGAGTTTTTATTTGCCAATACTTTGTCCCTTTGACCATCAAGTAACCTGAATGAAAAAATATTGAAATAATCCTTCCCCGCATATTGCCCGCTTGCTTTAATATTCTTCTCTCCGCTACTAAGTGTAAACTTTTGAAACCAGTCTGGAGGTGCCACAGCAGCAGCATATTCAATCTGAGGCATTCGGGCAGCGAGCGCTTCTCCAAGCATTCCGGAAGATTCGTCGGATATTGCCTTTGCGCCGCCTGTTTTTCTGCGTTCCATCAATTGATAGATTTGGCCATCCCGGGCAAACAATCCATCCATACTCATTTCCTCATGCACCCACAAATAAATGAGCAATGTGCAGGCAAGACCAACGGATAGGCCCAGCAAATTCAGAAAAGTGAATTGGCGGTCTTTTATTAAATTCCGCCAGGCTATCTTTAAATGATTTTGAAACATACAAGTTAATTTATGATTGTACGATTCGTTACTTCCTGATTTAATTTACCCTATTTCTTTTGATGACTTTTAAACAGTAAACAAACTTTTATCGCGTTTTTTTTATTTCAAATTTTGACATTAGCTGGTAGATAATCACACGAATAAGCAGTCCTTAAAATATTGGTGAAAGAAAAAATTTTCTTTTTTCCAATATTCTAAAAGCTATTTCGAAATAATTTTTAGACATTCGGTCCATTTATTTGTTCTGATCATCTTTGTTTCAAAATCTCTGTACCCAGAAAACAATAAATAACTGTATCCTTATCTGCGGACGTTGCACTTCATTTTCGTCCGGAAAATGCATGCCATTTACTTTTTAATTGTATTTCAATCAGTTATCACAGATGAATAAATAAAGTGTACGGTTTTGATACAGTTATGGTTCGGTTTTGATACAGCATTTTGAAATTCGTAGAAAAGTGGCAGAAAAACTTTTTATCAATAAAATAAACAGTAGTTTATGTTGGTGTGAACTTTTAGATTTAGATATTTGATTAATATAATTGTTCAAAGTTGTTATTATGGATCACTTTATTCTCAATAATTTTACAACATTCTCTTATACGCGCTTTTTGTGTCGCGATAAGATCTAAGGTGTCTGCCGGAATATTTGCTACCACAAAAAGAGCTTCATTATAAACCTTTAAAGCAGCCTTGGTATTATATTGCAACATTTCAAGTACAGATAAATTCTTTTTTTTCAACAACCAGCTTCTTAATTTTTCCCATGAATTAAATATCGCTCCTGTGTTACCTGTTACCTTGTTTATAACTACACCACCCTTCTTCTCAACCTCATGAATTAGTTGATCCGTAAATTCAAGACTCTGCTTAATCAACTGTTCCAACAAACGCGAATATTTAAAATCGTTTCCCAAATCAGTAATTCTTTTGTTTAATTCTCTTACCCTGTCTTTGTTGATATAAATTAAATCATTTAAGACATTTATTAGCTCTGAATACTGTTCCATTATTATGGTAGTTACGTTTGAATTGAAAAAGTACCAAAAAAATTCGACAATGGATATGCCAGAAAGACAATGATTTACTTATTATTCTTTGAAAAAAGTAATTGCAAAATCCCAAGGCCTTGTAGCATCTTCTGATTTTCATTACTTCTGTTTCTATGACTTGGCTGTCTTGTTAAAATCGAGACAAAGGGAAATCCAGTACTCAAAGTCTTTTTTAGCTATGATGCTATCTTCATTTACATAGACATACCCTTTGTATTCGCGACTACCCATTGTAACCGTTTCGCATCCGGGCATTTTAATTACATCTTCATGAATAGTTGGATCAATCCGGCACATGATCCTTTCGCGAATCACACTAATACACATTTTCTTATCTACTAGAAATGCAAGCCCCCCAAACATTCTCTTCTCTTCTACATTTCGTACATGTGAAAATGCTTTTCTAATTCTGGTTACCAATTGTTCATTATATGCCACCTTCAAATTATTGAGAAAAACTTGGTAAAAGTAAGATCAAAGTTTCATGTACCATCTTTTTTATCTTATTAGCTCCTCGACGTTATCAGATCCACTTCCAAATTTGAACAAGAGCAAGGCTCAGGCAGGCTTTTTGGAAGTTAAAGAAAAAAAGTACGAATCAAATGGCTCAATATAAGATGCAATCGAGTTGATGCAGGTAGACTATGAAAAGCTTTTTCCCTTTTTGAAAAATGAAAAGAAATTGAAGTACTGATTAATCCTTTTATTTCTGCTTATCAAAACAAAGCAATGGAACAACTGGAGGGACAGATTGCTTCTGCAAAAATCCAATTATCCATTTACTAACGACAAAAACTTTAGTTCTTGCTTTTTACTTCTCTCATTGCAATCCAAATCACAAATCGAAAGTACAACCTGCAACTCCTGCGACCTTCAACATAAGTGGGGGATCTGCAAAAATCAATTCATCCTTCATAGTGGATTGGAGTATAGGAGAATCTACTATTGCTGAAACGTATTATGGAGAGAATTCATATTCGGCGATGGATTTTGCAGCGTTGCCGAAAGCTGGATTGTAAATTATTGGAATAAAGCTGCTGAAAAGATATTATTTGTGCCGAGAGATCAAATTTTAGGTCAATATCTCTGGAATATTTTTTCTGATTCCATTGGTTCCACTGTTTACAACAAATATCACGACTCCTTCAAAACGAATAATCGGGTTATTTTCGAATATTACTAT
>JBQCFI010000507.1:0-8962 GCA_051959325.1 Ginsengibacter sp.
ATGGACCGGCGATACTGTTTTTTTGCGTCAATGCTGGCCTGCCATTAAAAGACAACTTGCCTGGGAAAAAAGAAATTTTGACCAGGACAACGACGGATTGTATGATGCGTATGCCTGCATCTGGGCCAGCGATGCGTTGGAATACAGCGGCGGCGATGTAACACATAGTTCTTCTTATAATTATTTTGCCAATAAAACCGCTGCACGAATAGCAAAAATTTTGGGAGATGATCCAAAGCCTTATCTTGAAGAAGCGAATAAAACTGCTTCTGCAATAAATAAAATTTTATGGATGCCGTCCGCCGGCTGGTATGCAGAATACAAAGATGCAAATGGCGAAAAAAAATTACATACGGATGCAGGGCTTTGGTCCATTTATCATGCCATTGATTCACAGGTTCCGGATATTTTTCAATCCTGGCAGTCACTTCGGTATATTGACACCCACATACCTCACATCCCCATAAAATGTGATCAGTTGAAAGGGAATTATTTTATGCTTTCTACTACCAATTGGATGCCTTATACATGGAGCGTGAATAATGTGGCGATGGCAGAAATGGCGCATACTTCGTTGGCTTATTGGGAAGGACAGAGAAGGAATACCGCTTTTGGTATTTTTAAAAGCATGATCATCGAGAGTATGTACCTGGGGCCCAGTCCGGGAAATTTCGAACAGCTTTCTTATTATGACCGTTACCGCGGTGAACTGTATCGGGATTTTGGCGACCCGATTGGAATTAGCTCGCGCGCATTGGTAGAAGGTTTATTTGGCATTCGTCCGGATGCTCTATCAGATACTTTATTGATACAACCCGGCTGGCCTTCAAAATGGAAATTCGCTTTAATAACGATTCCTGATATTAAATTGGATTATCGTCAAAATGGAAATGAAGACAGGTATTTGATCGTTCCGTCATTTAAGACTGACATGATTCTTCAATGCCGCATTATTGCAAAAGGAAAACCTAAAGAGGTTGCGGTAAACGGCGCTCATATTTCGTGGCGTTCAACAATATCAATCGGCGAACCTTTGATTGAATTTTCCCTTCCTTTTTCTAAACAATATGATATTTGCATTAAATGGTCTGGTGAGAAAAATGCTTCGGCAAAATATGATTCCGTTGCTGTCAGCAAACAAACTTTTAAGGTAAAAATTGATTCTGCTAAAATAGTTGCTGTAAAAGATCCGCAGCAAACTTTATCAGCGATTCAAATCAATCAACATTTGCTATCAGGAAAAGTGGCGGATATCCAGGGCGAACATACATTGTTTGTAGAAGTGGAGCAGAATAATTTAACCTGGTGGATGCCGATAAATATTTCTGTAAGGGCTGCTTTTCAAATCATTGCGGATAAAACCCAGGATTCCACAGGTATTCGTTTTTTTATTCTAAACAACACATCTAAAACATTTTCACAAACGGTTTTAATTCAATCCGGCAATTTCGATGAGAAAAAAAGTATCGTTATTCCTGCTCACAAACCCTCATCATCTTTATTTATTCCTTCAAAAGAATTGTTACCCGGAACAAACAAAATAACCATATCATCAGGGAATGAAATGGTTATTTCGAAAGAAATTATCAATTGGAATCTACCCTTCATCCCCAATAATAGAATTCATTTTACTCCTGTAAATATTTCTGCTGATTTTAATGATAAAGTCACTCAAATATTTCTCAATAAATATCTTTCTCCCCGCCCTGATGTGCCCACGTTGCAATTGCCTGAACAAGGAATTGGCAACTGGTGCTACCGTTTAATTCAGCCGCAAATTAATGATAGTGGTTTGCGCAAACTTGCCGCATCAAAAGGAACTTTTTCATTGCCAGATGGGGTTCCATTTGAAACTCCTTCAGAAAATAATTCGCGCAATATTATTTTCACTTCTCACTGGGATAATTATCCCGACAAAATAAACATTCCCTTATCCGGCAAAGCAACGCACGCTTATTTTTTGATGGCAGGTTCTACGAATCCGATGCAAAGCCGCATCTGCAATGGAAAAATAATCGTTCATTACGAAGATGAAACCAGCGATAGTTTACTGTTAAAAAATCCGGATACCTGGTGGCCGATAGAGCAGGATTACAGTTACGATAACTATGCTTTTCAATGTAGTACGCCGGTTCCTTACCGCGTTCATTTGCAAACCGGCTTAATTATGCGGCATTTTAATCAATATGAGTCGATAAAAGGATTTACAGATTTGGCTATTCCAGGCGGAGCAGCTACTGTGCTGGATATGCCGTTGAATAAAAATAAAATTTTAAAATCGTTGGAATTAAAAACAGAAGCCAATGATGTGGTAATTGGATTGATGAGTGTAACATTAGTGAAAGAATAAGAAAAAAGGACTTAATAAAATCGATAAAAAGTAGTTCAATATTAACCAGGTAAAATGAAGAAAACGATTTATTTCTTGCTTTGCTGTATTGGCCTGTATCAAACGCAGGCACAATCTTTTACGCACATCGTTTTGCAAAAAGGTGCTCATCCTGCTGTTCGTTCGGCAGCAGATATACTGGCAAAAAAATTAAATATTCCTCAAGGAAATATCGTAGAAGAAGCGCGTTTGAAAATACCAGAGGAAGGAACGATAGAACTGGCTTATGGTAAGCCTTCAAAAACTCAACGTTCTTTTATCGGGCAGGATCCGCAAAAGGTGGCGTTTGACGGATACTTAATTAAGTTTGATGGAAATAAAGCTTTGATATTTGGAAAAAGGCCACGGTCGCTTTTGTATGCAGCCGGAGATGTACATTGGTGGCAAACCAAAAGGAGTGGAATATATTTAAGACGGCCGGATTTTAAAATAAGAGATATTAATAAAGGCCCGGAAAATAATATAGCACAACTGATAGCGAATACCGCGGCCAATATTGTCTTTGATAACATTCATCCCGGATTTATTACTTTACAAAAATCATTTCCCGCAATCTTTAATAACATCCCCGAAAGTGACAAAGAAAGATTATTAAAAAATAAAGATGCAGCAGAACAGCAGGCTCTAAAATTAGCAAAGGCCTGCCATGATGCCGATGTCGATTTTTATCCGTTTTTATATGGAAATGATATCGTTCGCTGGTCGCCGGTTTTGGCAAATGCAGTTTATAAAGTTTATCCGGATATTAAGGGTGTTCGTGCCCCTCATTCGTGGGAAAAGGCGACGCTGAATCCATCGCTGCCCATTACCTGGAAGATAATTGATGCGATAGTGAACGAGTATATTCAAACCCTTCATGGCGATGGAATGGTTGCTACTTTTTGGGATGAATATGGAATTTACAGCCAGGACAGTTTGTCCAAATCGAACGGCATGAATGCGTTCGATAACGAACTGCAAAAAATTGTTGGCGAATATCATAAAGTGTTGGGCAGATATCATCTGCCTCTTATCATGCGTACCTGGTCATCGGGAAGAGCACATTGGGTTACGCTGCATAACAATGAAGGAGCGTTGGAACACCAGTTTGTACATGCGCCCGGTTACGGCGGTTTCAGTGGCAGCCGCGAATCTGTGTGGGGCAAAGTAATTGATTCACTTCCAAAAGATATTATTCTTCAAACTAAATCTTACATGTCTGATTGTTTTCCTGCTGCCAGAAATAATACTCTAATCGGCAAAGCAGGCAGTCATCCGCAAATCATCGAATACCAGATCACAGGGCAGACAACCGGCTTATTTTATTTGCCCGCTGTAAATGTGGAATATACAGATTCGACGATCAAAAGAGCCTTGAAGCTAATCGGGAAAAATGGCGGTACCAATGTATTTTATGGAGGCACGCATCAGCCTCATTATAATTTATTTAATGACATTGCCAACAGTATTAATCTTTTTGCCTGGAAGGAATTATCGTGGAATGTAAATGAAGATGTTGGCAAAATTTGGCTTGCCTGGGCAACGCCGGTTTACGGTGAAAAGGCGGCTCCTTTTATCATTAAAGCGCTGCAATTATCTGAACCTGTTGTAAACGAAATTTTTTCGACCCTTGGTTTCGGCTGGGATACAAATTCTGGTTTTCCCGGCACCATTTATCGCAGAGAAGTTTTACTGATGTACACCAATCGTTTTTATCTGCCCGAATACAGCCATTTTCTTTTACCAAATAAAGAGAATATTCAACTCGTGATAAATGAGAAGGATAATGCATTGCAAAAAATTGACAGCATGTTCAGTTTTCTTGAAAAAGCAAAACCGTTTTTATCTGAAACAATTTATACAGAATTAAAAACAAGATTTAACTGGCTAAAATATGTTGCAATAGAAAATAAAGAATTAGAAGTAAGTTACTGGAGATACAGATACTTGCGTTATTTGTATTCGATGCGCACAACGGATACGTCTCAAATGAATGCCATTGCTGCTTCAATGAAAGAAGTCAAATATTACCGTGACAGTCTTTTCAATTTTAAACCGGAAATGGAATTAAGCAGTTATGGATTGCCGGCAGCGCAGGTGAATCAAATGCAACACATCAGTTTGGGAAATCCATTGCCTTTGATGAAAGAAATTTATACAGAAGCGAGAAAGTATGAGGAAGAAATCATTGGTCCGGAATGAGAAAGTTTTGTTTAAAAAATAATTCAGCAAAGAAAGAAATATGAGTGATTTTTATTTTATTGAAAGTGTATTAAAAAAGTTTGGAAACAAGGATTATGAAAAAAATATTCGTTTTTATTTTCTGTTCGGCAATTACCTTTTCAATGAAAGGGCAAACGCATGCACAAACAGAATCGATTCTCAGGAAGATTGCCAATCGGATTATTGATGAAACCTCTTACAAATATGTCAACAGTAAAACCGGTCAAACATATGATAGTCTTACCGGTGTTCCTTTTTCGTTGAATATAAAAATACAAAGCCGTTATAACGATTGGCATTATACAAATGGCGTGTTGAATATTTCGATGATGGAACTGGCAACACAACTTCACGATTCGCAATATGAAAATTACGTTTTGAAAAACATGGCATTTATCTTCGACCCTTCCAATTTAAATTTTTTCAGAGAGCAATATGATACGGTATTGAAGCAGGAAAATGGGATCGAAAAAGTTAGCCGTTTATCCAATTATATGTTTTATAGAATGATCAGGTTGGATGATTATGGAACAATGGCAGCAAGCCTTGTGGATTTATATGAACATCAAAAAAATCCGGCTTTTAAACAGTATTTTGATAAAGCCATTCACGCACTTGAATATGCAGAACCGCGATTGAAAGACGGAACGATTGCGCGATATTTTCCTCATACAATGACGGTTTGGGCCGACGACCTTTACATGAGCGTTTCGCTCCTCGCAAGGATGGGCAAATTAACAGGCGATGCAAAATATTTCGATGATGCGGTAAAGCAGGTGCTCCAGTTTCATCAATACCTGTGGGATAAGGATAAGCAAATCTATTATCACTGTTATTACACCGACACAAGGCATAATGGCGTCGCTTATTGGGGCCGGTGTAATGGCTGGATGATGATGGCGCAGGCGGATTTGCTATCGGTATTGCCAAAAAATCATCCTAAATATGCACAACTTTTGAAATTGTTTCAACAGCAGGCAATTGGAATTGCGCGCTATCAAAGCCAATCCGGTTTATGGCATCAGCTGCTTGACAAAACGGATTCTTATGAAGAAACCAGTTGCTCGGCGATGTTTACTTTCAGCATAGCTCGCGGCGTAAATCGGGGATGGCTCGAACCTGATTTTGCACAGGTGGCAGATTTTGGCTGGAAAGGAATTTTAAGTAAAATAACTGATCAGTGCGATGTTACTGCTATTTGCCCCGGGACAGGGATTGCACCTTCGCTTCCTGTATATTATTCACGCCCACCCGAAAAAAATACGCCAATGGGCGAAGGGCCAGTATTAAGAGCCGGCACAGAAATTTTGCAATTAAAACCTTATCGTGAGATACGCGCTTCTGAAACGTATCATTTCGTAAAAGACCGAAGTAAAAAGTAAAAGCAGCGTGAATGCAAATTCGAAACTATGTGTAAAGTTTTATTTTTAAGTGGAATTTTAATTACCCTTTCTTTAGGAGCAGAAAATTCGTTTGCACAAACAAAATATCAATTTGATTTTGGTACCGGCAAAGTAACGCCAGGATTTAAACAAGTGCTTGCTACCACCGAATATAACGATCTGCAAGGTTACGGTTTTGATTACAACAGCCAGGTAATAGCGATAGACAGAGGTGGTGATGATGCACTCAAAAGTGATTTTTGCACGAGTAACAGCCCGTTCTTTTTTTCGGTAAAAGTGCCTGAAGGCAATTATAAAGTAACTGTTACTTTAGGAGATCTTTGGCAAAGTAGTATTACTACGATTAAAGCAGAATCGCGCCGGTTGATGGTAAAAGAAATTAAAACGGCTCCCGGAAAATTCGCAACAGTTTCTTTCATGGTAAATATCCGCGATAGCCTGCTTCCGAACGGACAAAAAGTAATTTTAAAACCGCGGGAAATAAATCAGCTCGATTGGGACAATAAATTAACACTGGAATTTAGCAACAGCCGTCCTTCTATTGATGCAATTGAAATTCAAAAAGTGGAGAACGTCACCACCGTTTATCTTACCGGTAATTCGACGGTTACCGACCAGCAGTTGGAGCCGTGGGCTTGTTGGGGACAAATGATTCCTTCATTTTTCAAAAGCGATAAGATAGTTATTGCGAATCATGCAGTTTCAGGGTCCACATTGGGTGCATTTGTGGCACACAAACGACTTGAGAAAATAATGAGTTTGATAAAACCTGGTGATTATTTGTTTGTCGAATTTGCACATAATGATCAAAAACCGGGTGCACATGAAAAGCCTTATACTACCTATAATGCTTTGCTGAAGAGATTTATTGATTCAGCCAGGGCACACGAGGCGATTCCTGTATTAGTTACCTCTACCTGCAGGCGCTTTTTTGATTCCACAGGACTTGTGCAAAACACACTTGGGGAATATCCGGCTGCTATGCGTTACGAAGCTAAAAAAGATGGCGTAACTCTGATTGATTTAAACCTGATGACAACTCAGCTTTATAATGCCTTAGGGCCTCAGAAGTCAAAGGAACTTTTTGTTCAGTTTCCGACAGGCACTTTCCCCGGCCAATTAAAAGCTTTAGAAGATAATACCCATTTTAATGATTTCGGAGCTTATGAACTGGCCAGGTGTATGGTGAATGGCATACGAAATGCGAAGCTTGATTTTGCAAAGTATCTAAAAGATGAACCAGCTTTTAATCCAGGCCGTCCGGACGACATAAAAAAATGGGATTTACCATTAACACCAATGTACACTTCAATAAAACCTTCAGGAAATTAAACCAGTTATTATGAAAATATTAAAATCTGATTTGTCCAAATTATTTGCAATCGCTGCTCTTTTAGTTCTGACTGCTTTTTCTTATCCTGTAATAAACAAAGCTGGTTTTTCAAAGTATCAGAATCCGCCGGATTGGGTGAAGGAAGTTGGCGCAAAAACAGTTCCAATAGGCAAAAGAATTTTTAAAGTAAACAGCTACGGCGCTGTGAACGATGGCAACACCATGAACACAAAATTTATTCAAAAAGCGATTGATGCGTGCGCGGCGAATGGTGGCGGCATTGTAACTTTTGATACGGGAGAATATGTTACCGGATCCATTTTTTTGAAATCCGGAGTAACACTGAAAATAGATAAAAGCGTAAAAATTCTTGGCAGCCAGGATATAAACGATTATCCAATCATTAATACAAGAGTGGCGGGAATTGAGATGCCATGGCCGGCGGCGCTGATTAATGTGTTGGATCAAAAAAATGTATTGATTACCGGTGAAGGAATTATTGATGGAAGAGGAAAGCCTTTCTGGGATAAGTATTGGGCAATGCGTAAAGTATATGATCCAAAAGGAATTCGCTGGGCTGCCGATTACGATTGCCGCAGACCGCGGCTTATGTTGATTTCCGGTTCGGAAAATATTACTTTAAAAGGCCTTCATCTTCAGCGTTCCGGCTTTTGGACGGTTCATGTTTTATATTCCAAACACATCACAGTTGATGGAATCACGATTCAGAACAATATTGGCGGCCATGGCCCCAGTACGGATGGAATTGATATCGATTCTTCTACTTACATTTTGGTAGAGAATTCTGATATTGATTGTAATGACGATGATTTTTGTTTAAAAGCAGGTCGCGATGCAGACGGCTTAAGGGTAAATCGGCCAACCGAGTACGTGGTGATTCGTCATTGCATTGCACGTAAAGGCGGAGGGCTTTGTACGTTTGGCAGTGAAACTTCTGGTGGGATCCGGCATGTGTTGGTCGAAAATTCTACAGCCATTGGAACTGCAAATGGAGTAAATTTTAAATCTGCATTCACCCGTGGTGGAACCGTTGAAGATATTCATATACAGAACTTAAAAATGGAAAATGTGAACACTGCAATAAATCTGAATGTGAATTGGAATCCTAAGTACAGTTATACCACCCTGCCTCAAGGATATAATTATGATTCTATTCCTGCTTACTGGAAAGTGATGTTGGAAAAAGTGCCGCCATCAAAAGGAACACCCACAATAGAAAATGTGTACATCAGTAATATTACCGGAACCGATTGTAAAACTGCAATTAATGCAGTGGGCATGAATACTTCTCCCTTGAAGAATTTTGAGCTGAAGAATATTAAAATAAGTGCAAATAGCGCTGGTAAAATTGAGCATGCAAAAGACTGGCATTTTGATAATGTGAGCATCATTACAAAAGATAAAAGCAAAGTAGAGATAGAAGATGCGACGAACGTAAAAATGTAAATTTAATAAACATGAAAGCAGGAAAGCAAAGGATGGTTTAAGGATTTGTTTGAATTAGATTTGAAACACGCGAATCAATCACAGATTTTTTATTGCGGTCATTTTTTTCAATACTTATTTCATTTTAAACTAAAACTGATCCTTTTTAAATGATTGTGTTCACCACAT
>JBQCFI010000508.1:0-2327 GCA_051959325.1 Ginsengibacter sp.
TATGGGGATGTGAGGTATGTGGGTGTCAATATACCGAAGTGACTGCCAGGATTGAAAAATATCCGGAACCTGTGAATCAATGGCGTGATAAATGGACCAAAGCCCCGCATCCGGATGTAATTTCTTTTCTCCATTTGCATCTTTGTATTCTGCATACCAGCCGGCGGATGGCATCCATAAAATGTTATTTATTGCAGACTCCGTTTTATCTGCTTCTTCCAAATAAGGCTTAGGATCATCTCCCAAAATTTTTGCTATTCGTGCAGCGGTTTTATTGGCAAAATAATTATAAGAAGAACTATGCGTTACATCCCCACCGCTGTATTCTAAAGCATCGCTGGCCCAGATACAGGCGTACGCATCATACAAGCCATTATTATTTCGGTCGAAATTTCTTTTTTCCCAGGCAAGTTGTCTTTTAATGGCAGGCCAGCATTGACGCAAAAAAACAGTATCGCCGGTCCATAAAAAATGCCGGAGCATCGCATCAAAATACACGAGGTTCATATCATAATGGTTCGGCACTATTTTTCCAGCAGGATAGCGCGAAATATAGCCACTGTTATAAATACCGACGCCAATTTTCTCAACCTGCCTCGCAAGGTTTTTAGTCGGATCCGGATCCACAACCGTGGAATCAGGATAAGTGAGCTGACTTTCATTATAAGCGGTAAAGTACGTTTTAGCGCGGTCGTGCCATCCAAGATCATCAGCGGCATATTGGCCACGCCAACCATTCAGCGGAATCCGCCAGGCAACAGCGCCGTGCATAAATTCCGGTGATTCCCAAAGCGCATCTGCGGCTATACTGATAGCGCCACCAATGGTATTTAAAAACGGATCAGGTGTTTCAATTTTTATCCGCTGTGCCAGTTGTTCACGAAACCGTTCTACGGCGGTGAAGGTTTGCGGTAATCGAGCAGCTGAGAAATCAGATAATGAATCCTTTCTGCGAATCGCAAAGTATAAAGTGTCGTTTGTTTTTAAATCTTTTTGTCCGGCTAAAACCGGTGTTTTCTGGTTTGAAGAAGATTGCAATAAGGAAACAGGAGATTGTTGAAAATTTGCATCGGCGATTTGCAATTTTGAATTCAGCGGTGTAATTCCCTGCAATGAGATTACTTTGTTTTTATCCGGAAATTCCAAAACAAACGATTCATGGTGTATGGTAAAAATATTCTTGAAGCAATGTTCGGGAGTCAGATAAAAAACCGATTCCGGATCGGCACCCAAATCTCCATTACGGGAGGGATGAATCCCGCTGGCTCCGCCAAAAGCCCAAACCAATTTTAGTTCAGGAACTGTACCTGCAACAATTACCCGCAAAAGCATTCCTTCTGCATCATTCATTGCAAGTAACTGTAAATCGATTTGCGCATTTCCCAAAATTTTATCTTTTAAATGATAGATCATAGAACCAGGACGATAACGGGATTGGATATAAGAAAAATCATTACACCATTTGCTCTTATTTCCTGAAACAATTCCGAGTTTAAAATCGCCGCCAATCCCTGGCATGAATAAACCAAACTCCGGCAAATCACCGGCTTCTACCCGAAATGCAGTATGGGTTCCATACAAAGCACGGTTGTATCTTCTATTACCATTGTCAATAACGAAATCGCTGCCGTCGGGATGATATCTTAATTTTCGCGGTGAAAATTCATCTTTCGTTTGCCGATTGTTTTCTAGCTGACAAAAAGTATTTCCCGGTAAAGAAAAGAATACCATTATAAAAAAAACAGGTACATATTTCATTTTATGTTTACACTCCATAATAGAAAATTAATACCTGTTTTTTTCATAATTCTTGCAGTTTGAAGTAAAATCAATAACCTGGATTTTGGTGATACAAATCCGGGTAAATGTCTATTTCCGTCTGCGGAATTGGATATAACAGGTTATGCTCGTCAATTGTTTTACTACGGCCTGTAGCCTGGAACCATGCGTTCATCACTGGAATTGCTTTTTCTGTTCTAACGAGGTAAAACCAATATTGTCCTTCGTCAGCGAATTCATGCCGGTATTCGGTTGTCAATGCAGAATCAAATTCTTCTTTGGTAGCAGGAGTGATCGAAGGCAGTCCGGCTCTTGTACGAATGCGGTTTAAAATATCTGTCGCTTGCCCTGTGGGGCCGGATTGATCATTCACAATTTCTGCTTCCATTAATAAGATATCAGCATAACGAAGCAAGGGGAAATTCTCAGGCCAGTCGTCATATTTGGTTAAAGTCGTAAGCCCGAAGTCCACAAATTTTTTGAAAAATGGAACATTGCTGTGCTGCGGCGGATTATCATTCGTGGTATAAGATGTATCATAAGTTACA
>JBQCFI010000509.1:0-13264 GCA_051959325.1 Ginsengibacter sp.
ATAAATTCTGCACTGTTCTATAATCATATCAGCCTTTCAGGCTTTTATAAATTCTTCATCAGTTCTATAATCATATCAGCCCTTCAGGCTTCTATTATTTATTTCTTCTTTCTATCAAATCGCTTTCAATCTGCACTTCCATTTTTTTATTTATTTTGTAAAAAAACAACAAACCTGCGCCAATTAAAAATGGAATGGATGGATAAATGCTCACCAGCATTTGGGTTCCTTGAACGGCCTGTGGTGATTGCATATCACTGTTAGGAATGTAATGATACAATCCTAAAATCCATGTGAGTAATGCCGCGCCAATACTCAGTCCTGCCTTGAGTCCCACCATCATGGCGGAAAAAATAATAGCAGTTGCCCGCCGGTTGTTTTTCCACTCACTGTAATCTGCAACATCCGCAATCATGGCCCACAAAAGTGGAATTGTCAAACCATAGAAAAATCCGTGTAAGATTTGTGAAAGAAAAATAATTCCTACTGCTTTTGGTGGATAAAAAATAAATGCGAATATGAATAAAGTAGAAATGAACAGGCAAATTCCAAACACATCTCTTTTGCCATATTTATCTGCAAATCTTTTCGACAGCATAATTCCGAAAATCATGAAAATAATTCCACCGGCATTGAACAAACCAAAGCCTGCAGATACCGGGTCTTCACCAAAAAAATTAAGACCAATGTTAGAAAGAAAATGCGTGATTGGAGTTACAAAATTGGTGAGGCTTGCTTTGTCTACATAATTTTTAAAATAGTAAACATACCCACCGCCTTTCATTGCAAGTGTGATAAAAACTAATGTTGTAAGCACCAGCATAATAATCCACGGCTTATTTTTTGACAGATCCAAAAGGTCTTCTTTCAGACTTGATTTTTGTTCAGGCTTCGGAATAATTCTTTCTCTCGTTGTAAAAAAAGTAATCAGTAACATGACGGTTCCGATGATTGCCAGCCACGTCATTACTTTTTCGATACCAACTGATTTGTCACCTCCGCCGGCAGTTTCAATAATGGCGAGCATAAATACCTGTACGAAAAATTGCGCAAACATCACGGCTACAAAGCGATAAGAAGAAAGGCTGTTACGCTCTTTCATATCGCCGGTAATCACGCCGCTTAATGCAGAATAAGGCAAATTATTGGCAGCGTACAACAATAATAATAAAGTGTAAGTAACGACCGCATAAATTAATTTTCCTTTGTAAGAAAAATGCGGCGTGCTAAATGCAAGCAGTGCAATTACTCCAAGCGGCACAGCTGTAAATAAAATCCAGGGCCTAAACTTTCCCCACCTGGAGCGGGTTCTGTCAGCAAGAGCACCGATGAGCGGATTAAAACCAAACGCAGCTACCAATCCTACAGTCAATATGATTACTGATGCATCAGCAGGTTTGAGACCATAAATATCAGTATAGAAATAGGCGAGATAGGTTACCAACGTTTGAAATACCAGGTTGGCCGCAAGGTCTCCCAAACTGTAACCAATTTTTTCCAAAACTGATAATTTATGAGAAGTCGATGGCACCTGTGTTGGCGCGGTTTGTTCGATTATTGTTACGTCAGCAGCACTCATAATGGTTGTTTTATGTAATGAAAATTATTGGTTTTTTGCCGTTGCAATCACACTGTAAAATGCAGGTTTCGGTTTAAAATTCCTGTCAAATAATAAAGGATAATTGGTGCGTCCACGAATCGGAAATCCATTTAGCCACGATTGTCCATCATTCACACCCCAGAAAGTTACACGACTGATAGCTTTTTTGTATTTCAAAAAAAGCGTGAATAAATCTGCGTATGATTTTGCAAGCACCTGTTGCATGGAATCAGGCAATGCTTTTGTATAAGGATTCATTTGTGCACTGCCTTTTGCAGTGGCACTTACATCAGCTGTTACCTTATCCCACGGATTCGGCAACACGCTTAGATCAAGCTCCGTAAACATCACTTCAATGCCTAATGCAGAAAATTCTTTGATGCTTTCTTCAATGTCTTTCATGGGCACATTTCCTGCTTTCCAGTGACCCTGGATGCCAACGCCGTCTATGCGAACGCCTGCAGCTTGTATCTTTTTTATCAAAGCAATTGCACCAACTCTTTTCTTTGGCTGTTCAATGTTATAATCGTTGTAATAAAGTTTTGTATTTGGCGCTGCTTTTTGTGCAAGGCGAAATGCTTCTACAATATAGCCATCGCCCAGTTTGTCTAGAAAAATATCTTTTCGCAAAGTGCCGTCTTCATTCAATGCTTCATTCACGACATCCCACGAATATACTTTTCCATCATAGCGGCTGGCAACTTTTGTAATGTGATTCACAAAATATTGACGGACAGAATCTGCACTTTGCATGTGACGCATGAACGGTGGCAACTGGCTATGCCAGATAAGGTTGTGTGCATTTATTTTTATGTTGTTCGCTTTTGCAAATTCAACCAGCTTATCAGCTAAAGTAAAATCATACTTGTTCCATTCCGGTTGTATGATTTCTGCCTTCATGCAATTTTCCGGAGTGACCGCATTAAATTGTTGTTTGATTAATTTATCTGCAGCAGCATCTTTTCCTTCTATTTGCTGTGCGTCCATTGCGGTGCCTATTAAAAAATCATTTTTAAAAACATCTTTTAAAGATGGTATCTGTGCATTCAGATGATGAGCAAACAGCAGCGCTGAAATAAACAGAAACGTTGAAATTTTCTTTATCATGGCTTATTTTTTTGTGAATGAATAATTGTTTCAGGAGGGCCGAGATAGCTTGGGTTTAATCCGCCAAAATCCAGAACCATTTTTTGTAAAACCACTGCGGGGCTTATCATCCAATATTTGATGACATGCTTTCCTGGCTCTGAAATTTTATATTCTGTTGTTTTTATAATAATGTTATTGGCTACCCAATTTCCCCATGTTCTTTCATTTTTGTCGTCTTTATTTATTGAGATGATCTGTGGCTTTTCATTGTCAATGGAAACAACATATTGTAAGCCTAAACTGTCATTTTCAAAATTTAATGTGGGTGAAAAATAAGCATCCAATTTTACTGTTCCTGTATCATAAACATAAACCTCGTATTGCAGGTAAGGGTTAGTGTTAGAAAATGTTTTTTCATCAGCGGTTACCGGAAAAGTAGTAATACCATCGCCATCCTTTCCAATTCCCGGGATAACTTTCCATTTTATTTGTTTGTTTACTGCTTTGGAATAATTGGCCGCTTCAATAGACACGTATCCATTCTTTTCATAAAAAATATTCCCCTTTGCATTTTTTGGAATTAGGCTTTCAGCTGTTTTGTCTTTTACATCAATTTTTACGCTTTCATCTTTCTTAGAATTATCAGAAACAAATTTTACTTCCGGCATTTTATTAAAGCGAGGTTCCTGCCAATAAGTATAGCCAATATGTGTTTGGTCCATCATGTGGTTCCATTTTCCACCCGCCAGTTCATGATTGTATTGATAAGAAAGTAGTGAGTCAGTTTCATAATATTTTTTTGCTTCGTCGGCATATTTATTAGCAGCCATATTATTTTCTGAGGCAAGCATTCTGTTTTTTGCAACAGCAACATATAAATCATTCAAATTCACGAATGCCTTTAAGGGAAAAAGCACCAGTTCAAAGTAAGCGTCTTTATATTCAGCTGGTATTTCTGCATTTATTTTTTCTGCTTCTTTAACAAGTTGATGGTATTCATTCAGAACCCGGTCTGCTTCATTATAATCAGCCAGGCTGTACGTTTCAGGCGATAATAATTCCGGTTTTCTTCTTGAAATGTATTGAGAATATTTTTGCAAAATATGACCAATCTGTTTTGAATACTTTTCACCAAATTGCCTTGAAGCCCAGTCCTGGTAATAGTTTCCGATATTATTAACGGTTATTCGTATTGGATTCCATGCATAATTGAGAAAAAACGAAATCGGTAATTCCATCGGTTTCAAATCACCGACATTCACTACCCAGATTCTATCAACTCCATACGAATATGCCAGGTGCATTTGTTCCCAAACTCTTGCAATATTATTTGTATTGATCCATTTATAATTTCTTGGGCCACCTACATAATCAAAGTGATAATAAATTCCATAGCCGCCGCTTCGCGGCTTTGCATCCACCTTTGGAAGCCTGCGAAGATTTCCCCAGTTATCATCGCTGAATAGTAACGTAACATCATCCGGCACACGCATTCCTTTATCATAGTAATCCTGCACTTCTTTGTACAATGCCCAATCCTGTGGTGTTTCGGATGCAGGTTTGCCGGTTACTTTTTCAATAATTTTTCTTTGATTGGCCACAATATTTTCCAGCAAACCGATGGCAGTTCCCTGGGTCATCGGCATATCGCCATCGCCGCGCATGCCAATAGTGACGATGCTTTCGTGGTGGTCCATGTTTTCAATTCCTTTTTTCCAGAAGGAATCCAATTCATTTTTATTCGTTGCATAATTCCATGCGCCTTTTCCATATCGCTTCCATTCCTGCTGTGCGCGCAACATCGGTTCATGATGCGAAGTGCCCATCACGATGCCGTACTTATTTGCAAGAACCGGATTCAACGTATCATCATCGTTGAATGCATTTCCCCACATGGCAGGCCATAAATAATTCGCTTTTAATCTGAATAAAAGTTCAAACACTTTTTCATAAACCATATGATTTACGCCACCAAATTTTTCTTTTGTCCAGCCGGAAAAAGCAGGAGCTTCATCATTGATAAAAATGCCACGATATTTTACCAAAGGATGATCGCGAAGAAAAATATTTTTATCTACAAAGATTTCTTTCTTCTTTTTTGCCGGAACATCGGCCCACCAATACCACGGTGAAACACCGATCTCTTTTGACATTTCAAAAACACCATAAGCCGTTCCTCTTTTATCGCTTCCGGCAATCACCAATGCTCTGTCAATTCCCTTGAAAGGATTTCTTACAATCTGTATTTGATATGCTTCCCATTTATTTTTTATCGAATCAATATTTATTTTTTTTGATTGAATTAATTGTTGAATCAAATCAGAACCCTTTATCGAGCCGACAATAATTACATCTTTTGCTTTGGAAGGAAGCGCAGCGCTGGTTTTCGGCTTTTTACTGCTGACCATTTCCACATCATTTTGAAAAAAAGAAACTGCTTTTTGAACCAGCCAATCATCATTTTTATCAGTATATATGGGAGTAGCAGCTTTAGAGACAATTGGAAAATTTCCATTTTCATTTTTATCTGAAATAAAATTTTGTGCGCATAAATTTTTTGTGAGAAAAATAATGGAGCATAAAATAAATAATCTTTTCATCCTGCACTTTTTTAAAAATTAAAAATGAAAAAACCGCTTAAAACTTTGTTTACTACCTCCCCTCCTTCGGAGGGGATGGGGGAGGCCTCAAAATCCAATCGAATTGCCGCCATCTACAGGCAACACAACTCCTGTAATATAAGCAGACTCTGAACCTGCCAAAAACAACGCCGCATCTCCAATGGTTGAGGGCGCGCCCAATTCCCCCATCGGTGTTCTTGACAAAACTTTATTCTTTCTTTCCGGATCATTGTTCAATGCTTTTGCCGACATGTCTGTTGCGATAAATCCAGGGGCAATGCAGTTTACGCGGATTCCTTTTGGAGAAAGCTCTACAGCCATCGCCCTTGTCATTGCTTCGATCGCGCCTTTTGAAGCGCTGTATGCAATCACTTTTGGCAAACCATATTGCGAAGCCATGGAACTGATATTTACAATACTTCCTCTTTTATTTTCAATCATATTTTTTACTACTTCCCTGGAAATGGCAAAAATGGATTGCACATTTGTATGCATGATTTTTTCAAAATCTTCATCCGTTACTTCTGTAAATTCTTTTTTTAAATTGATTCCTGCGTTATTTACAAGAATATCAATTCGCGAATATTTTTGAACAAGATTTTTGATAAAATCGGGAATGGCAGATAGATTATCGAGGTCAAACGACATTGCCTCACAAAGGTTTCCCAGCCTGCTTTTGGCAGATTTTAACTTTTCTTCATTACGCCCGATGATGATTGTGGTAATATTATTGTTTACAAATTTTTCTGCTATCGCAAAACCAATTCCTGATGCGCCGCCGGTAACGATGGCCACTTTTCTTTCTTCGTTTATTTCCATCTGATTTTATTTCTGATTTTTTAAAACTTTCTGTAAAAACTAACGCGATAATTAATGTCCAATAATTAAATAGATGGTTTCTTTTTTAAAGAAGATTTCCTGACAATTAAATTTGACCTGATAATAATCGTGTTTGTATTTTGAATATTTCCGATTCCTTTTAAATGATTCACAAGGTTTCGCGCGGCCACTTCTCCCACGTCAATTCCCGGATAATTAATCGTAGTCAGCGTCGGTTCAACCAAAGTGCAAATGGTGTCATTATTAAAACCGACGATTGCAATATCTTCAGGAATCCTGATTCCATTTTCTTTTAACGTCCGCATACATACCGCTGCCAGGAAATCATTCGTAATGAAAGCCGCATCCGGCAAAGGATTCATTTTTAATAGTTGCATCGCAGATTCTATTCCCGCTCTTTCTGAAAGATCATTAATGATCAATAAATTTTCATCATAAGGAATTCCATTGTCAAACAAAGCATCTCTGTATCCTCTAAACCTGTCCGAATAAACATTTCGTTTCAAGCTGGAGGTAATGTGAACGATTCTTTTGCAGTCTTGTTCAATAAGATGTTGTGTTGCCAGGTAACCGCATTTATAGTTATCAATTATTACCACCGTATTATTTCCTTCCTGCTCCACGCGGTCAAAAAATATGACTGGCACCCCTTTGTCTTTAAATACTTTAAAATGATCCAGATTTTTGGTATCAAAAGAAAGAGAAACAATCAGTCCATCCACTCTTTTTTGAAAAAGATTTTTTGCATTCGCTATCTCCTTTTGGTAACTTTCGGAAGAGTGTGCAATGAGGAGATCGTAACCGGCTTCAGTAGTCACTTTTTCTACGCCGGCCAAAACTGAATTGATGAAGTTACTATTGAGTTTTGGTACCAATATTCCAATGGTATTCGTATGTTGAATGCGGAGGTTTCTGGCAAATTGATTGGCCCGATAGCCCATTTGATCCGCTAAATCAAAAATCTTTTTTTTTGTTCGTTTGTTGACAACCGGATCATTTTTTAAAGCACGGCTCACCGTAGCGATAGAAATATTCAACGCTGAAGCAATATCATAAATAGTAACTTCTTTGTCTTTCATGATAATTTAATTTTCTTTTAGCGAAATTGAAATTAAATTAGCGCCGTTTTTAATTTTTTCCCGGGGTCACTTCTTTTTTTAAAGAAGATTTCCTGATAATTAAATTTGACCTGATAATAATCGTATTTGTATTTTGAATATTTCCGATTCCTTTCAAATGATTCACAAGATTTCGTGCGGCCACTTCTCCCACATCAATTCCCGGATAATTGATCGTTGTCAAGGAAGGTTCTACCAGTGTGCAAATCGCGTCGTTATTAAATCCGACGATGGCAATATCTTCAGGGATTTTAATTGCGTTTTCTTTTAAGGTTCGCATACATACCGCTGCTACGAAATCATTGGTAATGAAAGCCGCATCCGGCAAAGGATCCATTTTTAATATTTGCATCGCTGATTCAATTCCTGCTTTTTCGGAAAGATCATTAATCATTAATAAATTTTCATCGTACGCAATGCCATTGTCAGATAAAGCCTCTTTATATCCTTTAAATCTTTCAGAATAAACATTTCGTTTCAGGTTTGAAGTAATGTGAACAATTCTTTTACAACCTTGTTCAATCAAATGCTGCGTGGCCTGGTAGCCGCATTTATAGTTGTCAATCACTACTACCGTGTTATTCCCTTCCTGCTCCACGCGGTCAAAAAATATGACCGGCACGCCTTTGTCTTTAAATACTTTAAAATGGTCCAGATTTTTTGAATCAAAAGAAAGAGAAGCGATCAGTCCATCCACTCTTTTTTCAAACAGATTTTTAGCGTTCGCTACCTCTTTAATATAGCTTTCTGAAGAATGCGCAATGATAAGGTCATAACCGGCTTCTGTGGTTACTTTCTCTACACCTGCCAAAACAGAATTAATGAAATTACTATTCAGTTCATGAACAATGATTCCAATCGTATTTGTATGCTGCGAACGAAGATTGCGTGCAAAATGGTTCGTACGATATTCCATTTTTTCCGCTAAATCAAAAATCTTCTTTTTTGTTTGTTTGTTGACTACAGGGTCGTTTTTTAAAGCGCGGCTGACAGTAGCAATAGAAAGATTTAAGGCAGAAGCAAGATCGTAAATGGTAACTTCTTTATCTTTTTGCATTACAATCGTTTACATGATTTGATAATATGTGTAAAACTAAAATAAAAAAAATATTTTTCAGAAAAAAAATGTAATCGGTTACATTTTTGAAAAAAAATTCCTACTTTAGTCGTCCGAAAGATGAAGTGAATGACTTTACAGATCAACGCGGTTTCTTTTTATCCGGTAATGAAAGCCGTTAGTGGCAAGTGTTTCAGAAGAATTTTTTGCAGATTTATTTTCGATTGCAAATCAAAAATAAATTTTTGCAAAAGCTAACCTCTCACCAGCTTTAAAATGAGAATAGTGGACATTTCTCATTAAAATAAATTTTACGGTTTTTTTCAGCATAAAGCTGTTTTTAAAGTTCAAACCGATCTTTTAAAACAGTTAAAAGGATTTAAGATTTTTTACAAAAATATCACCCGGTTTCTTAAACTTTTAAAATTTAAAACTGCGCTCTCATGAAAGGTTTACAAAAACAAAATCCCACTCTGCTCCTTTGCAGAAAATGGCAAACGAAACTGCCAATTTTTATTTTACTTTTTTTCCTGATTCCCTTTTCCGGATTTTCCCAAAGCACAAATGTGAAGGGAAAAGTTGTTGATCAAACCGGCCAGCCCGTGGCAGGTGCTTCCGTAATGGTAAAAGGTGCAAACTCAGGAGTAAGCACCAATGGCAATGGTGAGTTTGAAATCCAGGCCTCGCCGAATAGTGTATTGCTGATCTCGTCTGTAGGTTTTACGGATCAGGAAGTGAAAGTAAATGGAAATGAAGTTTTAAATGTAACCTTAAACCGCTCGGTTACCGGTTTGAATGAGGTAGTAGTGATCGGTTATGGTACGCAAAGAAAAGAAGCCATAACAGGTTCAGTTTCGTCAATAAGTGGTCAAAAACTTAATGAGGTTCCCTCTTCCAATATCTCAAGTGCTTTGCAAGGCCGTTTGCCGGGAGTACAGATCTCACAGACTTCGACTCAGCCCGGCGCTCCTATGCAAATCCTGATCCGTGGACAGCGCTCCATATCTGCGAGCAATGCTCCGTTGATTGTACTCGATGGAATTCCTTTTTCGGGTTCATTCAGCGATATTGATCCGGCAAATGTGAAGAGCATCAGTGTTCTGAAAGATGCTTCGGCCACTGCGATTTATGGTTCGCGTGGTGCCAATGGCGTTATACTGATCACTACCAACAAAGGCGCTATGGGCCAAAAACCAAGAATAAGTTACAATGGTTATTATGGCATTCACAAACTTTGGGCACCTTTCCCCATGATGAATGGTGTGGAACTGGACAGCCTTCGCAGCAGAGCAAATAGGTTCACAATAGGTTCTGGTGAGGCACATGGGGTAAACACCGACTGGCAAAAGTTATTTTACCGACCATCATCACCGCTTACAAATCAAAATATTGATGTAGCAGGCGGCTCTGAAAAAGGCAGTTACCATTTTGCCTTAGGTTATTATGATGACCAATCATTAATTCCTACACAGGATTTCAAACGTTTTTCCTTGAACACGTCCATCGATCAGGGTATCGGTAAATATATACGTGTAGGGTTCTCAACCAACACCAATTATAATGTTTCAAATGGTTCACAGGTTGGCTTGTATAATATTTTGAGCATGTCGCCCCTGGCAAGTCCATATAATGCGGATGGCTCATTGAAACAAAGCATTCAGATGCCTTTGGATAATTCATGGAATGAAACAAGGTATATTGTAGACAGCTTAAAAGACCAATGGCTAAACCCGATAAAAACACTTGGCACCTTTAATAATATTTATGGAGAATTAAACATTCCCGGAGTGAAAGGTTTGAAATATCGGGTGAATGTTGGTTTAAATTACAGCACTGTTGACAATGGCAGTTATACCGGAACCGGTATAACCAGCACCAACGCAACTACTCCTTCCGTTGCTACTGTTATTCATTCTGTGTCATTGACTAAAACTATTGAAAACCTGCTTACCTATGACCGGTCTTTTGGTGAAAAGAATCATTTGAATTTAACAGGATTGTATTCAGCGGAGCAGGATACTTACACCAGTTCCAATGTATCTGTACAGGGAATTCCGAATGATCAGTTTCAATTCTATAATCTCGGGCAGGCACTTGGGCAAACCACGATCAATCCGAATAACCAGATATATAATCAAAATGGGTTGGAATCATGGATGGGCAGAGCAATTTATGAATATGACAACAAGTATATGCTTACTGCTATTGTACGTTCTGATGGTTCATCAATCCTTGCTCCCGGCCATCAATGGCATACTTATCCTGCAATCTCTGCCGGATGGAATATCGCCAATGAATCTTTTATGAAAGGCGTTTCGCTGATCAATGAATTAAAATTGCGCGTGGGTTATGGAGAAACATCCAACCAGGCTGTGGCTCCTTATTCCACACTTGGAAGATTGAGTACCATTCCTTACAACTTCGGCCCATCAAATGATGTAGTAGGATACTATGTATCATCCCTGCCAAATCCAAATTTAGGATGGGAATTTTCCAAAACATGGAATTACGGTTTGGATTTTTCCTTACTGAAAAATCGGCTCTCAGGAACAGTTGAATATTATATTACTAAGACAAATGACCTTCTTCTGGGAGTTGCTTTACCTTCAACTACCGGTGTGGGAAGTTACACAGCGAATATCGGAAATACTGAGAACAAAGGATGGGAGGCATCATTGAACGGCGTGATCCTGGATAACCATAATGGTTGGACATGGACAGCAGGCGTGAATTTCTATAGTAACAAAAACAAGCTGGTATCTCTTGCTTCCGGACAGACCCAAAATATCGGGAATCTTTGGTTCGTAGGCCATCCGCTGAATGTAATTTATGATTACAAAAAAGTAGGCTTGTGGCAGGCAAAAGATCCGAATATGGATATTTTGGAACCAGGCGGAAATGTTGGTATGATAAAAGTGCAATATACCGGCGATTACAAAAACGGTGTTCCCACAAGAGCCATAGGACCTGCTGATCAGCAAATAATGGATATGGATCCTAAATTCCAGGGCGGTTTCAATACCACTGTAACATACAAGGGATTTGACTTCACCGCAGTTGGGCTCTTCCAGAACGGTGGCATTCTTGTCAGCACTTTATATTCCTCATCAGGTTATCTTAATTTATTGACAGGACGCAGAAATAATGTAAAAGTTGATTATTGGACACCAACGAATACCAACGCAACTTACCCGAATCCTGCCGGTGTATTGAGCGGTGATAACCCAAAATACGGTAGCACGCTCGGCTATTTCAACGCCTCCTATCTGAAAGTGCAAACTTTGTCACTAGGATACGACTTTTCGAATATGAGCTGGTTTAAACATTCTGGTATAAACAAACTGCGACTTTACGTTCTTGTGCAGAATCCTTTTGTGATGTTCTCACCATATTACAAACAAACAGGGATGGATCCTCAAACCAATTCATATGGAGATCAGAATGCGGCAGTAACCAGCTATCCGCATCGTATTTTGACCGTTGGTACAAACACGCCTGAAACCCGTAACTATCTCCTTGGCATTAACCTGACCTTTTAAACTCATATAATTATGAAAAGTATAATTAAAACGACTTCTTTAACTGCAGCTGCAATAGCGATGCTGACGCTGCTTTTTGCATCCTGTTCTAAAATTCTACAGGAAACACCGCGTAGCATTTATACACCTGATTTTTTCAAAACGGAAGCTGGTGTGACGGGAGGAATCACATCTTTGTATGCTAACCTGCGCAACATTTATGGGAATGCGTATTATTACAATACCGGCGAAACTGGTACTGATGAAGTAACCTATGCGCAAAGTGCTGATCAAAATTTCCTGGTGATGGACTTGTCAGGAAAAGGAGATATCACATCCCAAACCAGCCGTTCTGATGTTTTGTGGAATAATTCATTTGGCGCGATTAACACAGCAAGTGGTGTGATACAAAATGGAACTGCTGCTGGTGTTTCTCCAGCTTTGGTTGCAGAAGCAAGGTTCTTCCGTGCGTTCTATTATTTCCAGTTGGTTCAAACTTTTGGGGGAGTACCATTGGATTTGGGTTCGGGAATTCTAAAGTTTAATATAAACCCGGTTGCACTTTCTACACGAAATACAGTTCCGGAAGTTTATACCAAAGCGATTTTTCCTGATCTTGATACAGCGATTATGGATTTACCGGTAAACCCTCGTGTAATTGGTGGTGTAACAAAAACTGTTGCAAGATTGTATTTAGCGAAAGCAGCACTCACCTATGCCTGGTGGCTGAAGAATCCCAATAATATTCCAACGTATCCTGCTGCTGACAGAAAGGATCCCGATGGGAAAGATGCAGCTTATTATTTCCAACAGGCATATGATACCGCCACAGCTGCTATAAACAATCCGGGCCCTTATGGTTTGATGCCTACTTTTTATGATTTGCACAATGGTGCAAACGATCGCAATAAAGAGGAACTTCTGTATGCAGATCACACACAGTTGAATGAGCTTTCAAATGGAGCAAGCCTTACATATGGCAGCGGCGGCGGCCAGGATAACTTTGCCGGTTGGATGATGACCTGGAATTATACGGTGTTAAGAAGCAGCACTTCCAGTTCAAGCTGGAGCCCGGTTAGTTCTGTTCAGCGTGCAGCTACTCAGCCGCTTGGCCGCCCATGGACCCGTATGGCACCTACCATCGGAGCGATAATGAACACCTTTGCTGATAAGACAAACGATTCACGCTATGATGGAACTTTTGTTACCACTTATCGGGGTAACTGGAATTTAAGCGGAACCGGCATTAACCAAACAACTTTATACAACGCAAATAATTTGCCCATCAATCTGGGCGATGCCGTACTAACGTTTCTTGACGAGCCCAATCCGGCTATCAGCTATCCAAGCGGACAAGGAAACAGTAATATCGGTGCTGGCACATTACCCGACAATTCCAGTTTTGTAATCGGACCTGACGG
>JBQCFI010000510.1:0-3683 GCA_051959325.1 Ginsengibacter sp.
ATCCGTTGTGTTTCTATTTATTCTGAATGACATCCTTCCATCCTCCACCCTTTTCGCTTACGATTCCGTTTTCTTTTAATAGTTCAAACGCTTTCACATGGCGCGTTCCGCCGCCGCACACCACTACTATCGGCGATTTAATTTTTTTGATTTCATCAAGTCTTTCAGGTATTTCCTGTAATGGAATGTTGATACTTCCATCTGCATGTCCTTTTGCAAATTCATCCGGCCTTCTTACGTCAATGACTGTTCTTTTTCTGGCTCTTTTCATTCTGAAAATCTTTTTATTACTTTCCAAAGGCTAAAATTAAACCATTAAAAACGGAGAGAAGGATTTTCTTCGTTTCGTTAAAAAATTCGATTACAAAAAGAACGTTATATAAAATACCAATCAAATACAATATCTTTGCACCATTATTCTCCTACTTAGCAGACTGGATCCTCTTTAGCAAAGCTCATCAAGTCATAGGTTGTTGAGCATACTAACAAAACAAACTTTCAGAATAACATTTCAGGGAAGTTATCATTTACATTAAAACAATAAAATTGTTATTTAAAGAATTACATTTAATAGCGCCCATCTTGAAGGCGCTCGAAACCGAAGGTTATACTCAACCTACGCCAATTCAGGAACAAGCTATTCCGCATATTTTACGTGGAAAAGATCTATTGGGATGCGCACAAACAGGCACCGGGAAAACCGCTGCATTTGCCATTCCCATTCTTCAAAACCTGTTGCTGCAACAAAAGGAAGATGCTCATAATTATGGGATCAAAGCATTGATTTTAACTCCTACCCGCGAACTCGCCATCCAGATCAACGAGAGTTTTGAAGCGTATGGAAAACACACCGGTTTAAAACATACCGTTGTTTTTGGGGGTGTTTCGCAGTTTCATCAAACGCAGGAATTGCGCCGTGGCACCGACATTCTCATTGCAACTCCCGGTAGATTATTGGACCTGATCGCACAAAAATTCATTAATTTAAAAAGCGTCAAAATGTTTGTGTTGGATGAAGCTGATCGCATGCTGGATATGGGATTCATTCATGACGTAAGAAAAGTAATCGCTCTTCTTCCTGAGAAAAGACAGACGTTATTTTTCTCTGCAACCATGCCGCCCGAAATTACCCGGCTTTCGGCTTCCATCTTAACAAACCCGGTAAGAGTAGAAGTTGCCGCCGTTTCTTCAACTGCCGAAAGTGTAGATCAGACGGTTTACCTGGTTGAGAAAAATGATAAACGCCAATTGCTCATTCATCTTTTGAAAAAAGGAACAATAGGCAACGCACTGGTTTTTACGCGCACAAAATATGGTGCGGATAAAATTGCCAAAGAACTTTTCAGGGCAAATATTAAAGCGGACGCCATTCATGGCAACAAAACACAAGCCGCACGCCAAAAGGCTTTAAACAATTTTAAAGAAGGAAAAATCCGTGTGTTGGTAGCAACTGATATTGCTGCACGCGGAATAGATGTGGACGAACTGAGCCACGTTATCAATTTTGAATTGCCGAATATTCCTGAAACATATGTACACCGGATTGGCCGTACCGGCCGTGCAGGAAATTCAGGTTCGGCACTTTCTTTTTGTGATATGGAAGAAAGGGCTTTTCTCCGGGACATTCATAAACTGATTAATAAAACAATTCCTGTTGTGGAAGATCATCCTTATGCAAGCAGCATGCAATTCGTACAAACACCGGTTGTGGCAAATAACCTGATGAATCGCAAACCCGCTTCACACAGCGGTTTCAGAAGGCAGAGAACCTGGAGCCAGGGGAGGTGAACAGGTTGATGTGAGATGTTTGATTTGCTGATCGCTGATTTTCTAATAAGAAAAAAAGGTTTTCAGCAAAGCAACAAATACTTTCAGTTTATATTTATTTTTATCAAAGAAAAACCGGATCGATTGATCCGGTTTTGTTATTTAAACACTATTTGAAAAACAAGTAATTCAAAATATTTTAGTTTTACGAAAAGAACGGGTAATGATAAAGCGTAACCAATTAAATTCTTTCAAATTATGGCTCAGTATGGACGAACCTGGTGGGGTGAACAAGGCTCAAAGCGCTTGACAGGATTGACTTTTCAAACAGGCTGCCGCGCGGAAGAACCTACGCGAACAAAGGCATGGTGACTTCTATAAACATCAATGAAAATACCATCAAAGCAAAGGTAACCGGAAGCAGGCCAAAGCCTTATGATATTACAATCGTGGTTCCGCCTTTATTTGAAGAAGAACAGAATATTTTGGTAGAAAACATCCGCAATAATCCCTTACTTCTTTCACAATTATTGAACCGGCAACTTCCGCACGAATTACTTTCTCTGGCTGAATCTAAAGGCATCAAAATATTTCCAAAAAGCTGGCAGGACATTAAATTAAATTGTTCATGCCCGGATTGGGCGGTGCCTTGTAAACATTTGGCAGCAGTCATTTACATCATTGCGAATGAAATAGATCAAAATCCTTTTCTTGTTTTTAATCTGCACCGGTTTAATGTGCTCGAAGCAATTTCAGAATCAAAAATGAAATTAGAAGATTTGAAAAGAGAAAAAATATTCTCATTTGAAAACTGCATTGCTGATGTAAACCATGAAAATTTAAAGCAAGATCTAAAAGAAGATAAGCAAAAAGAAATACCGGATTTTTCACTGATCGAAAACCTGTTACCGACGCTGCCACTGCTTTTCACCGCTAATCCGTTGTTTTTTGATAAAGATTTCAAACCGGTTATTCAAAATAATTACAAACAACTTTCACGCTATCAGCCAAAGTATATTAGTCAATTAAAATCGCAGGAACTTAGGTTAACAAATGATTATCGTTATTATAACTACTCATTTGTTTTTGATGAAGCTGCGAATGCTGAGATAAAAACGATTGACAGTGATCTGAATGAATATAAAATTTCATTCAATGATTTGATTGTGTTGCTGGCGACCACAGAAAGCAAACATTTAGAAAGTTATTCTCCTTCTTTTATTTTTCTTTATCAGTCTTTTCATTTTTGTAATGTGCTGGCAGAGCGTGGTGCATTGCTTCCCCGTTTATTTTTTGCCGGAAAAGATAAATATAAAATTCAATGGATTCCGGCTTTGTTAAATGCCAGTGTCAAAAAAGTTTTTGATGATTTATTAAAGTGGTATCCTGACAAGTTGGTTTTACTTGATATAAAAACTACCGGGAAAAAAGAAACCACAAAAATAAAATTTAAAAATGCGACGCGCCAGGAAGCTCAGACACTTATTTGCAGCCTGTTTGCAAATACCGTTGTCCATGACTGTTATAGCACCATCTGGCGGCAAAGTAAATCATCAAAAGAAAAAGATTCCAAAATAATGGAACTGTTTTTTGGTGATTCTTTACAGGAATTTAAATCGTTTTCTGAAAAAGAAATTCCCAATACGATTCAACTTTGGCTCAACCGGTTTTATCTGAGTAAAAAAGACTTTTCTCCCGTTTTGCAGGTGCATGAACAAGAGGACCAGGAAGGATTTGAAGTAGAAGTGCTGATGAAAGATAATGTAGCGCCGATGCAGCCCGTAGAACCGTTATATGCCTTCATGGATGCGAATTCAGACAAGCAATTCTCTGCCTTAAAAGATGTGCAGCTTTTGTCACATTACATGCCCGGACTTGATGAAATTATCGCTTCAAAAGGAATGAAAAAATTGCAT
>JBQCFI010000511.1:0-10926 GCA_051959325.1 Ginsengibacter sp.
CGTCTAAAAGATTCTTTGAACAAAAAACATTATGAACGGAAGCATTGAAAATATTCCTACTACGGAAAATAGGCTTTATAAATAATTTTTAAATAAAAAAAACATTTTATGAAAAAGGTATTTTTTTCATTCTTTCTTTTTTCAAGCTCTTTTGTTTTTGCACAAAACAGAGATTACACCATAAAGCCGTTGGCTTTTAACCAGGTTCATCTTACAGATAACTTCTGGCTTCCAAGACTGAAAATTAATGAGACGGTTACCATTCCTGCTTCTTTTGAAAGGTGCGAAAAAACCGGCCGTGTAGAGAATTTCGTGCTTGCATCAACGCACACCGGGAAGTTCTGCAGCATTTACCCGTTCGATGATACAGACATTTATAAAACCATTGAAGGCGCTTCTTATTCTGAAAGTTTATTTCCAGATCCAAAATTGATGAAATATGTTGATTCGCTGATCACGATCATTGGTAAAGCGCAGGAACCTGATGGTTATTTATATACAGCCCGTTCGATCGATCCGTTGCATCCTCAAGCGTGGGCTGGCAGCGAAAGATGGGTTAATGAAAGAAAATTAAGCCACGAATTGTACAATGCCGGTCATTTGTATGAAGCTGCTGCTGCCCATTACATGGCAACCGGTAAAAGGAATTTACTGAATATTGCTTTGAAAAATGCCGATCTCGTTTGTTCAGTTTTTGGCCCTGCAGCCAACCAAAAGCATACAGCTCCGGGACATGAAGTAGTAGAAATGGGTTTGGTAAAATTATACAGGATTACAGGAGAAAAAAAATACCTGCAGACAGCAAAATATTTTATCGAGGAAAGAGGCCGCGACGTAACCTATGATTCAACCAGTAAAGACGAATGGAAAAATGGTATGTACTGGCAAGATAACATTCCTGTCATAGATCAAACAGAAGCAGAAGGACATGCAGTTCGTGCAGGTTATTTATATTCCGCAATGGCAGATGTAGCGGCACTTACAGGCGATTCTCTTTTATTGAAAGCCGTTGATAAAATCTGGAATAACGTAGTCAGCAAAAAAATGTATGTCCAGGGAAGCGTAGGCGCAATAGGCGATGGAGAACGTTTTGGAGAGAATTATGAATTGCCCAATTCAACTGCTTATAATGAAACCTGCGCAGCAATTGCACAGGTATTTTGGAACGAAAGAATGTTCCTGCTTCATGGAAATTCGAAATATATTGATGTACTTGAAAAAACTTTGTACAATGGATTAATTTCCGGGATCGGGCTTGACGGAAAATCTTTTTTTTATACAAATGCAATGCAAATAAAAAATAGTTTTTCTCATCCGGATATGGAAGCTACGCGCTCCGGTTGGTTTCCGTGCTCCTGTTGCCCGACGAATCTTGTAAGATTGTTACCGTCCGTGCCTGGCTACATGTATGCACAAAAGGATCATGATATTTATGCAAATTTATTTATCAGCAGCAACGCCACTTTAGATGTTGATGGCAAGCCTGTACAAATCATTCAGCAAAATAATTATCCATGGGATGGCGATTTGAAATTTACGATCAATCCAAAATCATCATTCGATTTTTCCATGCTGATACGAATTCCAGGGTGGGCAAGAAATGAAGCAATACCTTCCGATTTGTATTCATTCAATACGGAGTCGGATAAAAAAACAATCATTACGATTAACGGAAAAGAGGTGGACTATGAAATCAAAAATGGTTACGCAGTTTTAAACCGCAAGTGGAAAAAAAATGACCAGGTGGAAGTAAAATTGCCAATGGAAGTAAGGAAAGTAGTAGCGAATGAAAAAGTAAAAAGCGATATCGGAAAGGTTGCGTTGCAGCGCGGCCCGATCATGTATTGTGCAGAATGGATAGATAATAATGGAAGGGCTTCAAACCTTGTAATGCCGGTAAATTCTGAGTTTCAAGTGGCTTTCAATCCTGGACTTTTAAATGGTATTGAGGTTTTGAAATCAAAAGTTCCAGCTGTATTAATCGAAAACAATGGGGAAGCGATTCGTACTCAGGAACAAAATTTCGTGGCTATCCCCTATTATGCATGGGCCAACCGAGGAAAAGGAGAAATGATGTTATGGTTTCCCGAAAAAGTAAAAGACATTGATATTGTAGCATCAGAATAAATGAACATTATAATCATCTTAATTTTTCAGTAAAACAACAATTAACTTCAATTTACAATCAGCTTTAAACTAAAACCCGCCGCAGAATTGCTCAGAGTGGTTTAAGAAGTGAGCCTTAAAAACAAAAAATGAAAGATTTAAAACAACTGGAAGTCTGGTTCATCACAGGAAGTCAACATCTTTATGGGGAAGATACTTTAAAACAGGTTGCGGACCATTCAAAAGAGATTGCAGATTTTTTGGATAAAAATGAAAAAATACCTGTAAAAATTGTATTCAAACCAACTGTTACCACGCCGGAAAAAATTTACGAGGTAATTCAGGAAGCGAATACCGACGTCAATTGTGTGGGACTGATTGCGTGGATGCATACGTTCTCTCCTGCCAAAATGTGGATTCGTGGGTTAACCATTTTGAACAAACCTTTATTGCATTTGCATACCCAATTCAACCGCGATATTCCCTGGAATGAGATCGACATGAACTTTATGAACCTGAATCAACGTGCACATGGAGATCGTGAATTTGGATTTATTGCATCGCGGATGCGATTAAAACGAAAAGTAGTTACAGGCTACTGGAAAGATGATTCGGTTTTGGAACAAATAGATACCTGGAGCCGTGCTGCATGCGCCTGGAATGATTGGCAGGGAGCGAAGTTTGTCAGATTTGGCGATAATATGCGGCAGGTTGCTGTTACCGAGGGTGATAAGGTAGAAGCAGAAATACAATTTGGATATTCAGTGAATACGCATGGTATTGGCGATTTGGTTGACACTATAAATAAAATAAGCGATAAAGAAATTGATGCACTTTGTGAAGAATATGCGACAAAATATACGTTGGAAGATTCTTTAAAAAAAGGAAACAGCCGTCATCAATCATTGAGAGATGCAGCAAAAATTGAAATCGGTTTACGCACTTTCCTTGAACAAGGAAATTACAAAGGCTTTACCGATACTTTCGAAGACCTGCACGGCCTGAAACAATTGCCTGGAATTGCTGTGCAGCGATTAATGGCAGCGGGATATGGATTTGGAGCCGAGGGTGACTGGAAAACAGCAGCACTCGTTCGTGCGATGAAAGTAATGGCTACCGGCTTGAAAGGCGGAAATTCTTTTATGGAAGACTATACGTACCATTTTGAGCCGGATAATAAAATGGTATTGGGGGCGCATATGCTGGAAATATGCGAATCAATTGCAGATAGCAAACCTTCATGCGAAATTCATCCACTGGGCATCGGTGGAAAAGAAGATCCGGTGCGATTGGTATTTGACGTCGCTGCCGGGCCTGCACTGAATGCATCTGTTGTGGATATGGGGAATCGTTTCAGGTTATTGGTGAATGAAGTAGAAGCGGTAAAACCGCCTCATCCGTTACCAAAACTACCAGTGGCGCGGGTGTTATGGAAACCTTACCCGGATATGCAAACCGGTTGTACTGCATGGATATTAGCGGGGGGCGCACATCACACCTGTTACAGTCAAAACCTAAGCGCAGAATATTTGGAAGATTTTGCCATAATGGCCGGACTCGAGTTTGTTTTGATCAGTAAACAAACAAATATGTATAATTTTAAAAATGAATTGAGGTGGAATGAGCTTTCAATAAGATAGAACATTCGCGCTTAAAACTAAAAGTAATAACAACAAAACTTAAATAATTCCAATGCCAATCCACTTCAACAGATGCTTACTTTCCCCCGGATTAATTTCATTGAACTGGGCTGATTTACTGATCATCATCATTTATTTCCTGATTGTATTGGGAATCGGATATTACCTTGTCCGATACACCAAAACCGGCGATGATTTTTTTCTTGCCGGAAGAAAGATGACGATGTGGATCGCCGGATTGGCTTTTATTTCCGCGAACCTTGGTTCATTGGAACTGATGGGCTGGGCCGCATCTGCCTACCAATATGGAATTTTAGCTGCTCACTGGTATTGGATTGGCGCCATACCGGCGATGCTTTTTCTGGGAATTATCATGATGCCATTTTATTACATTTCCAAAACGCACTCGGTGCCTGGATATTTAAAATTACGTTTTGGCAATAGTACCAGCATGCTATCGGCCATTTCTTTTGGCTTTATGACTGTGCTGATGAGTGGTGTAAATATGTTTGCAATGGCATTGGTAATGAAAGTGATTCTTGGTTGGGATTTGAATTTCAGCATTTGGGTTTCTTCCATTACAGTAATGGTTTATGTAATGCTGGGCGGTTTGCTTTCCGCCATATTCAATGAAGTGTTGCAGTTTGTGCTCATCTGGGCTGGAGCTTTGCTGGTTCCCATTCTCGGGTTGGTAGAAGTCGGCGGCTGGAAAGGAATGGTTAGCAGGATTCAACACAATCTTCCTCACGGTGATTATACACACATGTGGAGCACATTGGGACATTTCAATGATAATCCGATGGGCATTCAGTGGATAGGGATTGTTTTTGGTTTGGGGTTTGTTATTTCCTTTGGCTACTGGACAACAGATTTTTTGGTCGTCCAGCGCGTACTATCGGCAAAGGATTTGCGGTCGGCAAAAATGGCCCCTATTATTGGTTCAGGATTTAAAATGCTGGTTCCTTTGATTGTGATATTACCTGGTTTGATTGGTTTGGCTGTGATGCCGGGTTTAGTTGGCCAGGCACAGGCAGCGGCAACAGGAGCTCAAAGTTATAATGAAATTCTACCATTAATGATGGCGCGTTACTTAGGTCCCGGACTATTAGGATTAGGTGTCACTGCTCTTATCGCCGGTTTTATGTCCGGAATGGCAGGCAATGTCACGGCTTTCTCCACCGTATGGACTTATGATATTTACCGGCCGATTCATTTCAAGATCACGAAGAAAGAAGCTACTGATAAACATTACGTAAAAATGGGTAGATGGGCAACTTTCATTGGTGTTCTGATCAGCATTGGCACTGCATATTTAGTGGAAAGTGCAGCAAGCATCATGGATTATGTACAGGCTTTATTCAGCTTTTTTATTGCTCCACTGTTTGGAACGGTTATTCTTGGAATGCTATGGAAAAGAACCACAGCAGCTGGCGGTTTTTGGGGGCTACTTGCCGGCACATTGGCTTCTGTTGGAATGTGGGCATGGGTGAGATTAGATTCACGCGCTCTTGCAATCATTACGGGTTCCGCTGATGCAAAAGCCATGGCAGAAGATATGTATAGAGCGCTTTGGTCGTGGATTATTTGTGTACTAGTAACCGTATTTGTTAGTTTAGCGACAAAACCGAAACCTGTGGAACAATTAGTTGGATTGGTCAGAGGTTGCACGGAATTGCCTTCAGATAAGCATCTTCCTTTAACGAAACGCCCGATATTTTGGGCAGCAGTGGTACTGGTTGCCTTTATTATTTTACAAATTATTTTCTGGTAAAAAATTATATTTTATGCACGAAGAAAAAGGTTTTTCAATCTGGTTTTTTGTAGGAATAATGTTAGCCATCTACGGCCCCATTGTTTTAATCGCTAATCTTCCGGCTTTTGCCGGTGAAAGTCCTCACGTTGTTTTGGAACGATTACACGCAGGCATATGGTGGGGCATTCTATTGACATTATTAGGCGCACTCTTTCTTTACCTTCATTGGCCTGGGAAGGAGCCTTCCGTCCTTGACGAGAAAGACAACGACATCTTACCAGGCGAGATGAAAGGGGAAAACTGATGATCGTAATTTCGGTATGGCACTCTCAATTTTTTTAATGTCCTGACTGGTTAATATTCTTTCGTAATGTGAAAACGTTAATCCAATATTTTTGTTCAAATTTTGTTTGTTTAAAAGGAACTGATCCAATTTGTAATGTTTAATTGTACATAACTAAATTTTAATACTCAAAGAATCGATGACGGTTATTAATGAATACAAAGAGCATGACCGAATGCTCATCGCAGTAGATTGCATCATATTTGGCTTTGATGGAGAAAACTTAAAAGCCTTACTTATAAAAAGAGATTTTGAACCTGGTATGGGAAGTTGGTCGCTGATGGGTGGCTTTATAAAAAATGAGGAAAGTGTGGATGCGGGAGCCGCCCGCGTGCTGCAGGAACTTACCGGCCTTACAGATATTTATATGGAGCAATTGTATTGCTTCGGTGAAGTAAACCGTGATCCTGGAGGCCGCGTAATTTCTATATCATACTTTGCTCTCATAAAAATAAATGGCTCTTTGCAATTGATGAAAGAGCATAATCCCAAATGGTTTAGTATACAACGGCTACCCGTCATGGTGTTTGATCATAAAAAAATGATAGAACTGGCAAAAGAGCGCATTCGAATCAGAGCAGCGAGCCGACCGGTTGGATTTGAATTATTGCCCGAAAAGTTTACGTTGCCTCAGTTACAAAAACTCTACGAAGCCATTTATGATACTACATTTGATAAGAGAAATTTTTCCAAAAAGATCCTGTCTCTGAATATTCTAAAAAAACTTGCTATCAAAGAAAAGACGAGCTCCAAAAAAGGAGCTTTTTATTATATGTTTGATCATAACAAATATAAAAAGCTGGAACACCAGGGAGTGAAGTTTATTTAGCGCAAAAAAAAACTTCCGCTTTTGGCGGAAGTTTAATTTTTTAAAAGCTTTTCAGCTAATTCCTGGGGCTTAGTCCCGTTAAATAATTTTTCGGTTTCGGCTGATGGTTTTAAAAGGATCGGATCAGTTTTCCTTTTGGTTTGGATTGGTTTTCACAAAGAACTAAATTCTATTTCATTTATGAAACAACATTGGATATTTGTTTTCAAAATAAAACCTGGTTTTTTCCCCTTTACTTTTCGCAAAGAGATGATATTGGATAAAAAAAGTAGAAGTTGACTGATATCGGATTTTAGGGATTTTTTAAGGAACTTGGATAGATTCTGTTTTTCTGGATATTTGGATATTTTATTATGATTAATGCCTACATCAACATCAATCAACTTCTGGAGCAAAGATAGAAGTTGTGAAACTTCTGGAAAGAGCAGGATTGCTCTTTTTTGCGCATATTAGAATTACTGTGGTAATAGTAAAAAAGACAATTTGTTAATGATACATTTACGTTTTAAAGAATCGTAAAACCACTTTAACCTTCTGACGAATATTGAAATAACAAAAATAACTACTTGAAAATTAAATGCTTGTAAAAGCTATCACATTTAATGCTTTTGGTTATTTTAAATGCCAATTTCTTATAAGAGCAGAAATACAATTTCATCTTATTTCTGTATTTACTGAAAAACAATTCCTGTTAGTTGCTGTTTTAAATAAAAGAAGCGCAGAAAACAGCAGCGAAGCCAGTATTAATTGAAACGAATTATTTCGCAAGGCTTTGAATAATATCATATTTGGTTACGATGTGAAAATCTCCTGTTTCGTCTTTGCTCAAAACTGCTCCATTGTGTTTTGAAATGAGGTTGCTTAATTTTTCCACTTTCATATCAAAAGGAACAATCGGATACTCTTTTTCCATAACCAATTCCACAGTTTGTTCTTTTATATTTGGATCGGATAATATTTTGTCAAATAATCCTCCTTCACTTAATGAACCTATCATTTCACCCGGTGCATTTATAACAGGAAGATTTTCTATATCATATTTCCGCATCAGTTCTATTGCTTCTGAAACCGTTTGTTCGGGTTTTACCGTTACTAATTTTTTAGTTCCACGTCCGGCAACCAGATCTTTGAATGTTTTTACTTCCAAAAAACCTCTTTCCATCATCCATTGATCATTATAAATTTTTGCTACATAGCGGCTGCCATGATCATGAAAAATACACACAACCACATCATCTTTTTTCAAACTTGCCTTCAATTGCATTAAACCCTGCAAGCAACTTCCAGCGCTGTATCCGCAAAACAAACCTTCTTCCTTTGCAATTCTTCGCGCCATGATAGCGCCGTCTTTGTCAGTCACTTTTGTGAAGGCGTCAATGTATCTCATGTCGTAATTTGCCGGAACAAAATCTTCACCAAAACCTTCACTGATATAGGGATATACTTCATTTTCATCAATGAGACCGGTATCAAAGTACTTTTTCAATAAAGAACCATAACTGTCTATTGCCCAAATTTTTATGTCAGGATTTTTTTCTTTTAAATATTTCCCGGTACCCACAATTGTTCCGCCGGTGCCGGTGGCTACAACGAGATGTGTAATTTTGCCTTCTGTCTGTTCCCAGATTTCAGGACCGGTTTGTTCGTAGTGCGCTTCGCGATTTGCAAGATTATCGTACTGATTCACGTACCATGAATTAGGCACTTCTTCGGCCAGCCTTTTCGAAACAGAATAATAAGAGCGCGGATCATCTGGTTCAACATTCGTGGGGCATACAATTACTTCAGCACCAACCGCTTTTAAAATATCTGCTTTTTCTTTTGATTGTTTATCGGTCGTCGTGAAAATACATTTATAACCTTTTACGCACGCCGCCAGTGCAAGTCCCATTCCGGTGTTTCCTGAAGTACCTTCAATTATAGTTCCGCCGGGTTTTATTTTTCCTTCTTGTTCAGCCACTTCCAACATTTTCAAAGCCATCCGGTCTTTGATTGAATTACCCGGATTAAAGTATTCAACTTTTGCCAAAACCGTACAAGGCAAATCTTTTGTGATCTTATTTAACTTGATAAGAGGCGTATTGCCGATCGTTTCTAAAATGCTGCTCTTCCACATAATTTTTTATTTTTTGCAAGATAAAAAAAATAGGTCAGAGCGGCCCTTTAGAAACAGGAGTGGATTTGACGGGCAAAGTTGCCAACCTTTAGAGTGTTATCTTGAAGTTGAAATACTTTTCCTAAGGTTGGCAACCTTTAATTTCCTCGATTCGCTTAAACCTTTTTCCTTTCGCTTTCCGTTTCTTTTTTATTGTGGGTAATATCTTTCCCTTTAAAATCCTGTTCTTCATTGGAACGGCTGTCGAGATTGTCTCTCACATCGGCGCGGCGGTTGTTATTGTGTTTACCGGTTCTTTTATTCTCGGATCTGATGTTGTTGTTATTAAGTGCCATAATGTTTTTTAGAAAAACCGGCGTAAAAACTGTGCCATAAAAGCCCGAGGCTTTTATTCAGTAAATGAGGAAATAAAGTAAATTGACCTTTTCAACAAATTCAGAAATTCCATCCGGGCAGATTAACAAAAGCAAAAATACCACAAATAGTAGTAGTACGAAAATAGCCATATAGAAGCCACATTTATTTTACCGCATCAATTCCAGCGCTTTGGCCACTATAGAATCATAAGTATTATTCACTTCATAAAACCCTTCTGTTCGCCATATCTCACGCGCTGTAAGTACTTTTATTTGTCTCTGAAGCAAAGATTTTTCTACTTCATTGTTTATGTTCAGATGAATCGAATCTTTTCCGGCAGCATAATTTTTCAAGTCATTTAAAACCTGGTCCGAAACAGTGTATTTTTCCTCGAACATTTTTGGCGAAGTGTACTGTTTAAATTCTTTTTCATGACGTAAATAATTTAGAAAAACAAACCGGTTCAGTACGCCCGACATTAAAGCAGCCATTATATTTTTATTAAATAAAGTAGTATCATAAGGTACAAAAACGTCCGGTGTTATTCCCCCACCTCCATATAAAATTTTTCCGGATGCAGTGGTGAATTTCTTTTCATTGGTATGTTTTATTGAATCTGCCGAGGTCATTTCGCCGTCTTTGAAGCGATTTATAAGATCATGCTCGTACACTTCTATTCCCTGGCTGTACGATTTTTGAATGCTGCGACCGAGCGGCGTGTAATATTTTGCTACTGTTAATCGCAAGCCTGCGCCATCGCTTAGCTGATATTGTTCCTGAACCAATCCTTTTCCAAAACTGCGCCTTCCAACAACGGTTGCACGGTCCCAATCCTGCAAAGCACCTGTTAATATTTCGCTTGCCGAAGCGGTTCCTTCATTTATCAAAACGATCAGTTTTCCTTTTTCAAAAAGGCCGTCTTTTTCACACAGGTATTCCTTTTTAGGTGAATGGGCCCCTTCCGTATAAGTAATCAGTTTTTTATCGTTAAGAAATTCATCAGCAATGTTGGTCGCCTGGGTAAGAATGCCACCACCATTATCTCTCAGGTCGAGGATAAGGCTTTTCATACCTTCCTTTTGCAATTTTTCCATTGATTCCATAAATTCCCGGTAAGTAGTTTCAGAGAATTTATTGAGCCGGATATATCCAACCGTGTCCCCGATCATATAAGCAGCATCCAGGCTATAAAGCGGGACAGGCCCACGGGTAATTTGGATCGGAATTTCTTTACCATTTCTAAAAACAGTTACCGTTACTTTTTGGCCTGCATCACCCCCAATCAATTTTCTTAATTGTTCAGAGGTAATTTTTTTACCGGCAACAACAGAGTCATCTACTTTTATGATCTGGTCGCCAATCAATAAACCTGCTTTTTCAGAAGGGCCTTTGGGTAAAACATTCACCACATTTACTGTATCATTTATGATGTTAAATTCTATACCGATTCCGAAGAATTGTCCTTCCAGATCCTCATTGACCATTTGTAATTGCTGGGCGGGGATATACACTGAATGCGGATCCAGTTTAGAAAGAATCGTTTGTATTGCTAAATTTCCAAGAGAATCTATATTTTCATCGTCTACATATTTTCTTTTGATGAGATCCAAAACCTGCTGCACGGGTCTTTCTTTTTCTACGAAAAAAATGCCATTGTCCGGCATATTTCCTTTGATTCTGTAACCGATAAACATGCCGGCAATCATGCATATACTCAACAACAACGGCAACCAAACCTGTAACTTTTTATTGCGCATATTCTTCTTTGTTCTATTTTTATTT
>JBQCFI010000512.1:0-6235 GCA_051959325.1 Ginsengibacter sp.
TATTAAAAAGTAGTTCTATTGAATAAAGTTATCATTTATAACTTGGAATTGTCAAAATATTTTCACGTTTATTTGTTTTATATCCGCCAAAGCACTTTAATTCTGATCTCAAAGCTGATTTTTGTAGAAACATATCAACACGATTTTTTTGACATGATGGTAATTCCTCTTCGTTTTTTCGGAAAAAAACAGGAATAATTTTTTCTTATTCATTTTTATTAATCACTTAAAAATAAAAAGACATGAGAGATTATGACTGGAATCCGTACGAAGGCGACTGGCATGAATCCAATATTTACCGCGATTCAAACTGGAATTATGACCCGCGCGATCAGAATTATTATTTGGGAAGAATCAACCAATCGGGAAACAACGATTTGAACATGAGGTATTATACCGATAACTACAGTGACCGTTATTATCGCAACGATGAGCTGGAACGAACCAGGGAACAGCCTCCTGTTTATCCTCCCGAACATCCGTATAAAAACAATGATTTTTATGGCCACAAAAAAAGAAATTACCGGATGCCGGAAGGGCCACATCGCGGTAAGGGGCCAAAAAATTACAACCGTTCGATAGAAAGAATTAAAGAAGACGCTTCGGATCGTCTTATGGACGATTCATTGATTGATGCATCGAATATTGACCTGGATGTAAAAGACGGCGAGCTGATTTTATCGGGAACTGTTGATACCCGTTTTGAAAAAAGAAGGGCAGAAAATTTAGTGGAAAATGTTTCAGGCGTCAAAAATGTTCAAAATAATTTGCGGGTATCAGGCAATAAAATCGGTTAGCAATTTCGTTTTCTTACAAGCGATCTTACATTTGCCGTGAGTTTTTGAATGAGATTTTAAAAATTAAAAAGTAGTTGGAAGTAAATCATTTACCGGCAAGCATCAGGAACAGTAAAATATTTTCAGGTCATCATCTTTCTCAATTAGCAAGTGTCAATGAAATACCGATGGTAAATCCTGCATTTGAAGATGAAAAACTGAAAAATATCTTTCAATATTTTTCTACCGATCCTATAGAAATGGAAAGGGAATTGCATGCTTACGCGAAAGAATTATTGAACGAGGGAAAAGTTGCTGAAGCATGGCAAGTGCTGCTGGCATTGGTTTAGATAACTTCTTTTTAAAAGAAGAATGTTCATTATTTATTCGTTTGCTGAAAAAGATTTCGTTGATTATTGATCGCCATTTTCTTCAATCATTTCCTTCACTTTATCAATTTTTGAATCTCTTCCTTTTAAGATATCGCGCCAGTTTGGGCCAACATACACATCAGGAATGACGCCAGTGCCTTTTACAGGAATGTGATCGTATTGAACCAATTTAAAAAAAGGAAGCCTCACTCTTAATTTTGTATTTGGTAACGTAATATTCGGGATCATTATTCCTGAATTACCATACCAGCCACCGCCGGTTTCTTCGCCCACTAATTTGACGTTTTTTTGTCCTTTCACTGCATTACAAAATAAAGATGAGGCGGAAAAAGTGAACCCGTTAGTCAGAACAAAAATGTTTCCATCAAAATGATTTTTCCTTTTTGGATAAAAGCGGTGACGCTCCCAATAACCAAAATGATATTTACCATCTTTTTCTTTGTGGGTTACAAAAAATAAACCGATGTTATTAAAAAAGCCACCGGAGATATATTTTGTATAAGGCTTCAAAGTATTGCTGATCGCATAAGCAGTATCAGCAACTTTAAAAGATTTGTCTCTTAAATATTTGGTAAGAAAAACAGATTTGATGATATCTCCTCCTCCATTTGCCCTGATGTCAATAACCAGGTTCTTTGTTTTATTTTTTCGCATCTCACGAAAAGATCTTCTGAAAAAATTTTTTAAATGGCCTTTCGAAAAACTGTTGACTGTCATAAGAGCAAACAACGAATCATATTGTAAAGAACGGATATCTTGCAGCCGTTCCTGGCGGGTACGGTTCCTTTCGTAAATCTTCTTTTCCTTTTTTTGCTTCTTCACAGTATCCACTTCAGGCGCATAGTAAGGAATGAGGGTTTTCTTTTCGATCCCATTGCTGTCGGTATAATCCACCTGGTATTTTTTATACAAACCAAAAATATTGCGGTGGAAATAAGGAAAATCAACACTAAGGCGGATATAATTTACATTTTCTGAATAGCCGTCTTCTACCAGGAAATGAAACATGTAATTGAGGAGATCTGCATTCTTCATTCCATTAATCGATGAAATAAAAGATCCGTTTTGAATCAGGCGGTTTTTGTGATTCATATTGCCAATAACCATCATGGTGTCTTTCCAAACTTTTAAAAAAAGCGGGAGCGACGGAATTGTCTTATTTTTTATAAAATGCTCCCAACCTTTGCTCATGCTGAAACTCGTATGTCCACAATGAATGTTTGCAGTAAGCGGTGCCAGTATTTGCCAGCCAAACTGGAGCTCAGTCATTGAATCAGTAATAGACTTGTAACCTCTGTCAAAATAATAATTCATGCTATCTTTAGGGGTGTACCAATAAAGCGTCGGATGCTTTTTTTGTAAAATATTTCTGAGTAAAGTATAATCTTCCTGTAATGCTTCTTTGGAGTATTTTTTATCGGGATTATAATTTTTTGAGACGGAGCACGAAAAAAATAATGGTAAAGAAAACAGGAAAAATAAACGCCTCATGATTTGCAATCCGTATAAAAATGTTACAATAATATTTCTTTATAAAAAATTTTAAATCATTTCAGCGCGTTCCATCCCTGGGCTGTAAGCGGATATTTATTTCCGCCTTTGGTAATGATGATGGAACCATCTTCCTTGTCAGTAATATGCCCTACAATGCTGATATCCGTGTTCATCGAGATGGCATCATAATCTTTTTGATCAATCGTAAAGAGTAATTCATAATCTTCGCCACCGCTTAATGCGCACGCAGTTGGATCGAGTTCGAGCTTATAAGCAAACTGCCGCGCCGTATCATTCACCGGAATTTTTTCTTCATACAAAACGCTACCGACGTCGCTTCTTTTACAAATATGCAAAAGCTCACTGCTTAAACCATCGCTGATGTCAATCATTGCGGTCGGCAGGATTTGTTTTTCCGCAAAAAAATCAATGATGTCTCTTCTTGCTTCAGGTTTCAAAAGCCTTCCTACAATATAATCCTGGTTTTCAAGGTCAGGCTGAACGCCTTTTGTTTCCAGAAAAACTTTTTTCTCTCTTTCAAGTAAAGTTAATCCAAGAAAAGCCGCGCCGAGATCGCCGCTTACACAAATCAAATCACCTTTTTTTGCGCCGCTTCTTGTTACATATTTATCTGGTGCTACTTCTCCAATCGCTGTCACACAAATGATAAACCCTTTCTGTGAAGAAGTGGTGTCACCGCCTACAAGATCTACATTATATCTGTTGCAAGCAGCATAAACGCCATCGTAAAACTCACTGAGCGCTTCCACACTAAAACGGTTGCTGAAGGCGATACTCATTGTTATTTGGGTTGGCGAAGCATTCATGGCATACACATCACTCAAGTTTACGATCACACTTTTATAACCTAAATGTTTTAGCGGATTGTACATCAGATCAAAATGAATTCCTTCAACCAGCATGTCGGTAGTAACAACCGTTTGTTTTCCAAAAAAATCCATCACCGCTGCGTCATCACCCACTGTTACAATGGTAGAAGCATTTCTGATTTCGTTATTTTTCGTAAGATGATCGATTAGGCCAAACTCTCCGAGGGTAGAAACTTCTGTTCTTTCAGGATCCATTTCGATTTTTTAATTTTTGATAAATAGATTACAAAGTTAATTCCAATTTGCGGAAGGTTTGGAATTGTATTTTTATTGAATAAATACGAGCGATCAGCAAACAAAGAAATAAGCGCAATTAATGTTTTGTAAATTCACAAAATTTCCAGGCATTTTACAATAACGCCTACAGCATTAGGTTGATAAGAAATTTTTTTTTGATTTTGTTATGTAAAAAGGCCTCATGCTTTTGCATGAAGCCTCATCAACTAAACTTCCACAACTATTTTTCAGATGTACATAATGAAAGTGTAATTATCAGCAATCTTTTGTTCACAATTCGGAACTAAGGCAGTTCTTCTGTTCAGATTTTCAATTTTTTTGTCAATTTCTTCTTTGGCTTTATTTAATGAATCTCTCATATGGTTCACTTCTTTATCGCGTGCTTGTTTCATGGAATCGACTGCCCGCTGCATTTTCTGAATTTGCTTTTCCTGTGCATTTTTCAAAGAATCAATTTTTGGATTTTTGTCATAACGGTATGTGCCGCCTTGATCGTTTGCCGGTGGAGACGTTTGATTGTTATTATCATCAGAATTATTGTTCCAATCATCATCCCTTACATCAGAGCGGTTTCCATCCAATGTATAAAGACCATCCTGCTTCATGATATATTTTACACCATAACTGTAATCATAGTCGTGGTCGTTATCATTATTATAATAATACCAATCGGGATCCTGTGTGAAAAAACGATACCGCACGCGGTTGCCGTATCCAAAATTTTTGTCGATTTTAATGTAGTGGCCAATCGGAACTGCGATTGTTGCTTCCACATACTGGTTACGAAATTTATCAGTTGTATTAACCGTGATTGCGCGGTCTAACATGAGCAACGAGTCATTTTGCTGCGCATTGAAACTAATAAGCGAAACAAGTGTATCCGCAAATCTGCGGCTTCGGCCATTGGACATTTTGATGATACTGACTTGAAAACTATCTGTCGGAGATTTGGTAATTTTTATTCTGACATTTCCGATAAAAGCCGTGTCATCTGTAGAACCAAAGGTTCCAAAAGGTTCAAGATTAAACCAGCCAATCCTTCTGTAGTTCAAGTTTTCAAAAGGAACCACTTCCAGGCTTTTTACTAAAGGATTTGATAGCGCAATTTGCTGTTCATTTAAAGAACTGATGCTTCTAAAATCACGGCCAACAGATGTGATCAGGGATACAAAACAAACAATTCCGAGAATCCAGAGGGCGACGAACGAATAACGCATTAATTTATTGGCTGTTTTTACTCTTGCAAATCTTCTGATGATAAAAGTAATGATGCCGATAACCGGAACTCCAATAAAGAAAATTAAGGTTCCCCAGGCCAGAACGGTTTGCCAGCCATCATTCAAGACAAAATTCTTCAGAGGAAATAAACCAATCGCAACAATCGCTATTGCAAACAAAGCAACGATGATTGCCAATGCGATACATCCGAGAATAAAATACATAAATATTTTAAAGAGGGTTGTAATGATCTTTCCAAGCATTCCGCTGGAGCGGCGTGCGGCATAATGAACTTCCTTTCCAAAATCTGCGCCTTTTTCTTTAGCCAAATTTCCGGCTTCCGCACCCATTTTCCCCATTCTTTCACCTACATCCTGGCCCATTTTTCCCACTCTTGCACCGACTTCCTTCATTTCTTTCAAAACGGAATTTTTAATAGAATTCAAATCCACTTTTTCCCCTTTCATTTCCAGTTTTTCTGACGTCGTATTTGCTTCCGGAATTACTAACCACAGAATAATATAAACGATGAAACTGCCGGGGCTAAAAGAAAAGCTTAAAAAATTCGGGAAAGTAAGTGGCCCGATGTGTCCCCACCTGAAAAAGAAAGAGATAAACGGAATTAAAAAGATAAATCTGGGCAACCATGGATTCACATCAAAATAGGTTCCTATTCCGCTGCACACTCCCCCGATAATCTTTCCATCAGGATTGCGATATAACCTTTTGCGGACGCCATTTTCCAGCATGTTGCTTCCCGGTACAAACATCCACAAGATGATGTAAGCAACAACTCCAATTCCGGAAACAAGAAATAAAATTCTGACGATTACCGGGTCTATTCCAAAGTAAGCGGCGATACCACTACAAACACCACCAAGAATTTTATTGTTTTCATCACGGTAAAGGCGTTTGCCTTTCCAACTCCAATCGCCCTGGAAAACGTTTTCGCTTTTCTTAGCATTAGCAGCATCAGCAGTCTTATCGCTTTCATTATCGCCTTTATCTGCTTCTTCAAAATCTGCAGGGCGCCCCATGTTTTTAATAATTGCATTTACATCCTCATCTGTAATACATGTGCTGCCGGCTTTTAATCTTTCCTGGAACAATTCACTGATGCGACTTTCAATGTCGTTGATAATCTCATCTCTTCCTTCTTCATTGGCAAAATAACGACGCAGGCTTTCGATATATTGTTGCAGCAATTCATAAGAACTTTCTTCAATCG
>JBQCFI010000513.1:0-3466 GCA_051959325.1 Ginsengibacter sp.
AGGAAATACTGTTTATATCTTACCGTACAAACAAAAAATATTAATCCCTGAATACAGCCAAAAGGATGGTTATAAATTAATTATTAGGGGAAGGAAATAATAATTGTTTCATAAAAGTGTTTTTATAAGAAACCTGCAGAAATTGCAGGTTTTTTATTATAGTCGATCTGATTTATCAGACACCAGTTCAACATTGTTGCTATCTGGTCTTTACAAAGTGATTAAAATCCGCTCTTATGTCACTTTACTTTTAAGCAGATTAATGAAAGGTTGGATGATGTGAATTCCCTTCAAAAAGGAAATGAGCGATATTTATTTGTTTGCTGCAAACCATGCATGACTTGCCAGTAAAAGGAGAAATAAATCGAATTTCTTTTTTTTTCGATGATAACGTTGAGAGCTATTTCGCTTTTGTTTCCTCATAAGTCATCACACGATAACCGGAAGTAGGAATTTCAAATTTGCAAGCGGGCACGGGATTGTAATTAATGGAAGCAAGAGTAAATTTAAATTTCATTTTGCCGTTTTCCATTTCGTATTGAACAGGTAATCCAGGCAAAGTTTTAAATTGTGCATCGTAAGATTTATTGGCAACATTTACATCTGTTGTGTAATAAACCGTAAAACTGGTTCCGTTTTTTAATTTAGCAATGGCTTTTTTACATTTAAACCCGGCTATTGTTGCAGTTTCATTGGTATTGTCGAAAACGATTCCTTCGTATTTTTTATTATTCTGCTCCCAGTTTTGAGGAGTCATTGTTATCATTAGTTTCTGTCCGCTGTAATCTTTCAGGATCACACCTTTCCCGGTCGCTGCATCATAAATCGTCGCTTCACGCCCGAGACTACTCACTAATTCCGTCCTGCTTTCATTCCCTTTCAGATAAATGGTAGTTGTAGCTCCATCAAGCATATCAGCCATTTTCGGTTCTCCGCTTCCGGTTTCTACAGACATATTGTAAACCAGTGTTCCTTCTGACAGCGTTTTTTGTGCCGTTGAAGAAAATGAAAGAAAGGCAAATGAAAGAAGAAACACAATTGAATAAGATTTCATAATATGTTTATTATTTAAAGATAATTCAATGATATAGATAAGATTATGCTTTCAAAGGTTGCAACTAAAAAAACTATCTTTTCTTTTTCAAAGCATCACTTTTTTCCTTCATGGTTTTAAGTTTGGTATTCGATTCCTGCATCGCTGTAATTCTTTCCTGCCATTTGTTTTGCGTTACCGGCTTCTTTTTATTTTCCTGGAGTTTCGCCATTATTTTATCATGGTCAATAATATATTTCTGTATCACGAATTGAATAAGAAGCGTAATGGTATTTGAAACGGTATAATACCAGGTAAGTGCAGCCGGCATTCTATTGAAAACACCAATCAAAATAACCGGAAAAATGAAGGGCAGGTATTTCATCACCGGATTGCTGTTGTCCTGCATATTACTCATTCCATAAACAGAAATAAGCATGCTGGTAATAGCGGCGGTAATGGTAAATAAACTTACATGGTCGCCGTAAAACGGAATATTGAACGGAAGATGATAAATCGAATCATAAGTAGATAAATCTTTCGCCCACCAAAAGCTTTGGTGGCGTAGTGCGATGTTTGAATTAAAGAAATCGTACAAAGCAAAAAATATCGGCACCTGGAATAAAGCGGGAATGCATCCACCAAGAGGATTGACGCCGGCGCTTCTGTACAATTTCATTTGTTCCATTCCAAATGCTTGCTTGTCATCCTTAAACTTCGTTTTCAAAACTTCCAATTCGGGCTTCAATAATTTCATTTTCGCTCCACTCAGATAACTCTGATAAGTAAGCGGCGAAATAAGTAAACGGATAATAATCGTAAGAAGGGCAATCACCAGACCATAGCTCGCGATTTTACTGGACAGAAAATTAAAAACCGGCATGATAAAGCCACGGTTAATATATTTTACAAAAGCCAAAATACCACTTCCCAGCGGAACCATATTATACATTTGATTGCCATAAGATTTCAAAATTTTATAATCGCTGGGACCATAAAAAAGTTCCAGTGGAACCACTGCATCATTTCCTGGTGTTACATTTAATTTTAAATTCGCAGTTGCTTTGGCAATAACGTGTAAACTGGTATCATTCGGGCTTTGCCACGTTACTTCGCCAGATGCGAATTTATTTTTAGCAACAATAGCAGCGGCAAAAAATTGTTGATTTAGAGCCAGCCAGTCCACTGGCCGCACAAACTTTTTATCATCATCTTTTCCCCTTACCACATGTTCAAAATCATAATCGCCGTTTTCTACAAACGAAATATGAGATTGTTGGGTCTCCCATTCAATATCCTTCTCCATTTTCACTGCCTTTACCTGCCATAACAGATTCAGGGTATTTTGAGTAAGCAGTTTATTTGAACCATTCAATTTAATATTAAAGGCAACCATATAATCATCCGGCTTGATGACATACTGATGTTCAATAGATTCGCCACTATTTGTTTGTAATGTAAAACCAATCACCCTGCTGCTATCGCTTTCAGTTTGAACTGGCAAAGGCGTAAAAAGAAGGTCGGAAGTTTGAGCCGTTTGATTAACACCAGTATTGATAGCATAAGAAATATTATTAAAACTACCATCCTGCAAAATCAATGGTTTGCCATCAAAAGTTTTAAAATCTTTCAGTTCGATTTTCTGTGGCTGGCCGCCTTTATTTGAAAAAGTAATTTTAAATACTTTATTTTCCACGGTAATGAATTGCTCCTTTCCCGTGCTATCCTGTTTTAATCCTGAAAGCGAAGAATCTTTCTTTGCAGCTAAAGAATCAGTTGCTTTCTGCATTTTGACCGTTGTATCGATTTTTGGTTTCAGTTTGTTCAGAGAATCCTGGATATGCTGTTTTTCTCTTTCTGCTGTTAATTGGCCCTGTTTGGAATAATAAAAATATCCAAAAAACAAAACAGCCAACAGCGCAAAACCAATAATCGAATTCCTATCCATACCTATATTTAAAAATTAGGGTGCAAATGTACACAAAACTTACAGTTTAGCAGAGTTGAAATTACCCTGAAATAAAATAAAATCAAGGCTTTTAACATCACCAAATAAAATCGCAAAACGAAGGATTCTCATTTCTTTTAAACCTTAGAATTTATGTGCTGAAAGTGGAACAGCGGAATTGAGGAATAAAATTTGAGAGAAATGTTTCGATCATATAAAATTTATTTTGATTAACTATTCCTTCTTTAGAAAATAAAGCGGCTTGTTATTTAGTAATTTTAGAGAAAAAGATTAAACATGGCAGACACAGTTAAAAAAGTAGTGATTGTTGGTGGCGGTTTCGCCGGGATAAATATTGTAAAACAAATATGGAAAGATAAACGGTTTCTTATCACCATGGTGGATCAGGACAATTATCATTTCTTTCCACCATTGCTTTACCAGGTGGCTACCGCTTTTATTGAGCCTTCAAATATCAGTTATCC
>JBQCFI010000514.1:0-4017 GCA_051959325.1 Ginsengibacter sp.
ATTTCACTTCTTACCTGAATTGCACGCCAATCTGAATTTAGGATATGACGTGGCAAAATATAATGGAACCACCGTTGTGCCGGTAGAGGCAGCACAGTCTTATAACAGCGTTCCTAAATTAAGAGGTCAGAATAACCAATACTATAACAACTACAAAAATAAGGTTGGTGAATTTTATCTAAGTTATGTAAAAGACATCGAATCGATAAAGAGCAATGTCAATGCCGTGGCTGGTTACGGCTATTATGATAATTATAGCCATAATAAAAATTTTCCAACGTTAAGTTATTCACGCGATACCATTCCTTCTGGTTACAATCCTTTACAGCCGACTTCCTTCAGCGAGGTCACTTTGATATCTTATTACGGCAGGTTGATTTACACGTTTAACAAAAAATACATTCTGATGGGATCAATCAGAACAGATGGTTCCTCCAGGTTTGGACCCCAATATCGTTGGGGGGTTTTTCCGTCAGGAGCATTTACCTGGAGAATAAACCAGGAAAATTTTCTGAAAAATTCCACAGCTGTGTCCGATCTTAAATTACGCTTAAGCTACGGTATCACCGGTAACCAGGCGGGAATCGGATATTACAATTATTTGAATTACTACTCATTGAGCGGAAGTACTTCGGAGGTAAACTTTGGAAACAATTTTTATAATACATGGAGCCCCTCTATCTATGCAAAGGATCTGCAATGGGAAACAACAGCAACATCGGATGTTGGACTTGACTTTGGATTTTTAGACAACCGTATCTCAGGAAGTATCGATTATTATTACAAGAAAACAAGTAATCTTTTGGCAAATGTGTATGTTCCTTCACTCACTAACTTTGGAAATCAGTTGGTAAGAAATGTGGGTAATATGACTGATAAAGGAATTGATTTTACAATAAATGCGATTCCTGTTCGGCAAAAAAATATGTCATGGGAAGTAGGATTTAATGTTTCTTACAATTATTTTAATATAACCAATCTATCAGTATCACAAGATTCTTTAGCAAAAGTTAACAGCAGTTACGCTGTCGGCGGTATCGCCGGAGGCACAGGAAATACCATTCAGCAAAACAGCGTCGGTTATAGCCCTAATACCTTTTATGTTTTACAACAGGTATATGATAATAAAGGAAATCCGATAGAAGGAATGTACGTTGATCAAAACAGGGATGGCATTATTAATCAAAAAGACCTGGTACACTATAAGTCACCTTTTGCTCCGGTCACTTTCGGATTTAGCACAAGTTTCAGCTATAAGGAATGGACATTGAGCACGGTCCTTCGCGCGAGTGTGGGAAACTACATGTACAATAACACAGCATCGAATCTTGCAGTTACAAGAAATGTGTTGAATCCGACAAACTTTTTGCAAAATGCACCTTCTGCAGTTTTAAATACAAATTTTTATAACAACCAGTTCTTCTCATCTTATTATGTGGAAAATGCTTCATTCCTAAAAATGGATAATATTGGACTTAGCTATAACGTGGGGCAATTATCAAAAAATATTTCTTTACGTTTATCTGCAAATTGTCAGAATGTATTTACGGTAACAAAATACACCGGATCAGATCCGGAAATATATGGAGGAATTGATAATGTACTTTATCCCCGGCCAAGAACTGTTACAATTGGGGCAAGCTTAAATTTTTAAACGACAAAATACAAACAATATGAGAAGTGTTTCTTTTAAAATATCATTTTTTTTGGTCATCATGATTGGATTGCTAATCTCGTGTAACAAAGACCTGAACCGGCTTCCGGCCAATGCTGTCTTTGCTGATAGCGTTTATAGTACTCCTAATGGCTATAAACTGGCGCTTGCCAATATTTATGGCGCTTACGAATTGACCGGAACATCCGGACCCGGCAGCTCGAGTATCGCTGGAGTTGATGCAGGAACGTCTGACTTTGTAAGATGCCTATGGAATGTGCAGGAACTACCCACTGATGAGGCTGTCTGCGCCTGGGGCGATCCTGGTGTACCTGACTTTCACAATATGAGTTGGACCGCCACAAACCCAATCCTGATTGGATTATATGCAAGAAGCATGTACCAGATTACTCTTTGCAATGATTTTATAACACACTGCACACCGGCAGCCTTTGCGAGCCGGGGCTTTACCAACGGAGATACTGTTGCAATTTCTGAATACAAGGCGGAAGCAAGATTTTTACGTGCATTCCAATATGCAACGTTAATGGACGTATTTGCAAACCCCGCTTTCGGAACTGAAACGACAGAAGTTGGGCCGCTGTCTTTTCCGAAACAAATAAACAGAGCCGATTTGTTCAAATACGTCGAGTCAGAGCTATTATCTTGTGTCGGTTCTATGGCAGCTCCACATCAAAATCAGTATGGACGTGCCGATCAGGCTGCTGTTTGGGCATTGCTTGCGCGCATTTACCTGAACGCAAAAGTTTATACAGGCACAGATAGAAATACGGACGCTATCACCTACTCCAGTAAAGTAATTAATGCCGGTTACAGTCTTATGCCGTCTTATGCAAATTTATTCAAAGGAGATAACAACGTAAATAATCCTGAAACAATCCTCGCCATACCTTATGACGGCTTACTCACACAAAATTATGGAGGAACAACATTTTTGGTAAATAGCTCGTGCGCTAATTCTGAATACAAAGCCGGCAGTCCCGGTTACGCGATGAAAACCGCTGATTACGGAGTTCCTTCCGGAGGATGGGCGGGTAACAGAAGTACTGCAAATCTCCCTGCACTGTTTCCAACACCAGATACTACCGTTGACAAACGGGCAATATTTTTGAATACACCTGGCGTAACCCCACAAATTTCCAACGTGGCACAATTCAACCAGGGAATACCGGTAAATAAATTTACGAACCTTACATCTACCGGTGCTGTTGCTGAACCGGGCGCAGGTGGCACTTTTTGTTCTACAGATTTTCCTTTGTTTCGCCTGGCTGAACAGTATCTCATATATGCGGAAGCCGTTCTGCGTGGCGGCACAGGAGGCGATATGACAACTGCTCTTGGGTATATCAATCTTCTCAGGCAACGTGCCTATGGCAACACAAGTGGGAATATCACCGCTTCAAATCTGACATTGCCATTTATCTTGAATGAAAGAGGACGCGAGTTGTATTGGGAATGCTTCAGGCGCACGGATCTTATCAGGTTTGACCAGTTTACAAGCAGCAGCTATCTGTGGCCATGGAAGGGAGGAGTTTCTAACGGAACCGGCGTGGATGCTCATTACAAGATCTATCCGCTTCCGATTACCGACCTCCAGGCAAATTCAAACTTAGTTCAAAATCCAGGCTATTAATTTTTATAAAAAAAAGAAAAATATTATGCGAAATTATTTAAATAAATTATGGGTGATTCTTGTAATCAGCCTGGTTGCTTTTTCCGCCTGCAAAAAGGATGCAACGAATGTCGTATATGATGGTGGAATCGCACCGGCATTAACCAGCTCGTTGACTGATTCTATACCATTGATGTTCACCAACGCAAGTAGTCCGGCTATCACTTTTAACTGGACAAATCCAAATTATCAATTTAGTAATGGGACCAGTTCGTTAAATGTTACCTATAACCTACAATTTGATACAGTAGGGGCAAACTTTACTTCCCCAAAAATGCAGACCGTGCAAATAAGTCCGGCATTAAGCAAGACTTTTACAGTAAATGACCTAAACAGTCTTATTGGCAACGGACTTCAACTGGATACTGCACATACACATAACCTTGAAGTGAGAGTAGTTTCTTTTCTTGCTCCATATACTTCCGGTTCTCCAAACCTCGTTTCGCTTTCATCAAACTCTCTGAAGTATAAAGTGAAACCATTTGCACCGCCACCCGTAGTAACACCACCTGATCCATCAGCTGTTTTGGTATTAGTAGGAGGAGATCCAAAACTTGGCGGCTGGAGTAATCCGGTACCGGCATCACAACAGTTCACCAAAGTGAGCGCCACAGATTACCAATTGAAAATTGAACTTTCAGGAGGCGACCCGACAAATGGGAACGATCAG
>JBQCFI010000515.1:0-9981 GCA_051959325.1 Ginsengibacter sp.
TACTGATCCGTCTATAGTACTTGTGGGGCGTCCAATAGTGGGCCTGCAGCGCTTGACGCCGCCCGCGCGGCGTGCCTATAATGGCGCGGCTCGTTCGTCTTCGGCAGAGCAGTGCGTGTTCTTTTTCTATTTGAGAAACAATTTGCAACTGTATTTCTTTAGGAATATTGGGGATCAGGATTTCGGAAATAAAGCCCTTATTTAAATTCCTTTGCCTCACTCCAACTCGATGTCTTAGATATTCTTCTTTATTCATGATAAAGAAGAGCATTAAAAAGTATAGATCAAGTTTATTATTTGGTTTAATCCCACAAACAGCTTGGTTAAATGTCGCTTCTCTATCTAAAATTGACATTTTAAATGCTGCGGTGTCATACATTCCAATAAGGAGTGATCCTTTCGGAAATATTGATGCGTTAGAGTTTTCTAATCCTTCTTCCGTAATATATTCCTTTGGATCAGAAGTATAAGTTTCATTCAACTCTCCAGAACTATACCAGGGAATATTTCCTTCCCAAAATTTTTTTTCTGATTTTAATGGAGTACCACCGGCTTTTACATCACAAACCTCTCCCAACTCCACCATTTTCCAATCCGGATCAATATCAATTTTAGGTTTGTAGTTTTCTACTACTGCTTTTGCTCCATCTATTATTTTTTGATAACCTTCTATTTCTGCTACTATTTCTTCTTGAATGGATAAGGGAGGAAGAGGAATTTTAATATCCTTTAATTCCTTAAAATGTCGACTATATCCGAGATTTTTTATTTGTACATCTTTAATTAAATAATAGTAAAACTTTGAATTGTATTCGTTTGCTGGCTGAAGAATTTTGACACCGTCTGCGCCAAGGACAAAGTCAAAATCAATATATTTAAAGCATCGGGTATGGTCTCCAAAAATTATAACTGGTTTTGAAATTCTAAAAACATCTTGAGAGTTATCCCAATAACCGGCAACATAATTCTCTGATTGATCTATTATTGGAAAGTTTCCAAAACTTTTGTAATCTGAACTTTTAATTTTGGTTGTATAGCTTACCTTCTCAATTGAGTCTTCAAAGTCAATAACAGGATACTTTGTTGTCAGTTGAATTTGCGCTTTATACCTCTCCCCACTCAAATTATAATCTCCATTTTTCCCAATCTCCTTTTTCCCAACAGCATGCGCGATCTTACTTTTCGGAAAATTTCCTTCTTTAAATTCGTGCAACACTTGCAGCGCTTCTTCCAATTGACCACCTTTTATTTCATTTCTTTGCGCGCCCAATCCATAACCATCATTGTCAATTTTTACAAAAAGAATGTCGTCTTTCTTTTTTGAAAGTTCTTTGTCCATTAATAAAATAGAGGTCTTTACGCCGCTGTAAGGATTGAAAACGCCGGCAGGCAAACTCACCACTGCATACAGGTATTTTTCCACCAAGATTTTGCGCAATCCTTTGTAGGCGGTGCCACTCTGGAATATCACGCCTTCGGGCACAATGATGCCGGCCTTTCCTTTGGGGTTCAGGTGTTCGGCGATGTAATCCACAAACAAAACCTCGCTGCGGTTGCTGGCAATGCTGAATTTTTTGTGTGGCCTTATTCCTCCCTTCGGGCTCATGAATGGCGGATTGGCAAGGATCACATCAAAATGATCGTTCCACCTTTCGTCGCTGCTGAGGGTGTCATATTCGTATATATGCGGATCAGAAAAACCATGCAGGTAAAGGTTCACGAGGCTCAGCCGCACCATATCCGGCGATATATCATAACCGACTACGTTTTGCATCAGTTTCTTTCTTTCATCCGGTGTAAGGCCTTTGGTATTTTTCTCTTTGATATACTTAAATGCTGAGATAAGAAATCCGGCTGTACCACAGGCTGGGTCCAATATGCTATCTGTTTTGGAAGGATCGACCGCCGCCACCACAAAATCAATAATGTGCCTCGGTGTCCGGAATTGTCCTGCATCGCCCTGGGAGCCCATTACCGACAACAGGTATTCAAAGGCGTCTCCCAATTTTTCGCTATGAGTATATTCAAATTCACCAATCGTTTTCAGAAACAGTTTTAGTGTTTCCGGTGAACGATAAGGCAAATACGCATTCTTGAAAATGTCCCTGAACAATGAAGGTATGTTCGGATTTTTATCCATGTTCTGAATAGCTTCAGAATACAATGAGAGCATTTCAGTTGCAGTTACTTTCGTATCGAATAAATTATCCCAACTATATTTCTCAAATGGTACTACAATATCTTTTTTGCGATCATTGGGAAATTCAGGATTGGGAATTTTATAGTCTTTAAAAAACTTTGCTTTTCCGCCCAACTCAATGCTTTCTTTATCCATATCATCCATGAACTTATAAATAAGCCCAATAGTGATTTGTTCAATTTGTGCTTTTGGATCGGGCAACTTTCCTACCAGTATATCACGGCAATCATCTATTCTTTTCTTTGTAGGCGTATCTAACCTGATCTTCTTTTAAGCCGCAAACGGCTCTAATTTTACGTAATCTTTAATGTACATGGGTATCACTTCCCTGTATTTGTTGGCTACTTCTTTATATTGGGCAATCGAAAGTGTTGAATTTGTTTGCAAGGCATGAAAATCTTTGGCCTCAATAATTCTGCGAATATCCTGGTCAACGATATATGCCTTGAAAAAATATTTCAATGCCCTGATGTTCACATCTTCTTCAGGCGGATAAATCGAAATAAATTTATCGAATTCTTCCTCCAACATTTCATCTTTCGATTTGAATTTTGGGATAATGCCAAAAATCTTTTCTACCATTTCACGGATCGTTACTTTTCTGTCGATGTTTGCAGCCGTGCGCAGTTTTTCCAGTGTGAAATAATTGCCTGGGTTATCGAGTATTTCATGTTGTATGTGGCTCACTACATTTTCCCAATTTCCCAACTCTACATTTTTTTTCACAATGTCGTCCATTCCAATTCTTTTTTCAAACTTTTGAAAAAGCATCCTGTCTATCTTCATTCCTTCAAACCCTATTTGCTCTTCATTTAACACCCACAAAGGATCAGGAATGTAACTGGTGTATTTATCAATATCTACGCCGCCCGTCGAACCCTTTCCTTTGTCGGATTTTGGTTTTGGCAATTTTAATTTTTCATCATAATCAAACTTCTCTTCAAAATATTCGCAGTTGGCAAAGAAATCGAACAGCTTAAACTTTTGTTTTTCATGCTTAATAATTTCTTCTTCCCCGAGTTGATTTTTAGTCTTGAATTCAAAAGTATTTTTTCTCGTCCCGCGGCCTTTTATCTGAACAAAATCAGCAGGACTGAATATCGGCCGCATCATGCAAAGGTTCAGCAGGTCAGGGCAATCATAACCGGTCGTCATCATTCCTACCGTAACACAAACTCTTGTCTTTGAGGATAAGTAACCTTCCTGCCAGTTGGTTTTTCCATTTAATTTGTTGTTCGTGAAATTAATGGTCATTTGTTGTGCCTCGCCAACCTGGGAAGTTACCTGCACGGCAAAATCTGAATTGTATTTATTGGGGAAAAGCTGATCCGCATATTCATTTAAAATTTCAACCAATTTGCGTGCATGATTTTGGCTAACAGCAAACACAATGGTTTTGCCTATTTCATTGGTGATCGGATCACGTAAGGCATTCTCTAAAAACGTTTGGCAGAAAACACGATTGGTCTTTTCAGAAAAAAACTTCTTTTCAAAATGCCGTGATATAAAAACTTCTGTTGCGTCTCCTTCTGTGGCAATCGCAACGGCATAACCTTTTTCAGAAAGAAGTTTGGTGGTAATCTCGGTTCGTGCATCTACAACATAGGGAAGGATAAGAAATCCATCTTTCGCACCATCAATTAATGAATAGCGAAAAGTAGGGTCGCCACCTTCGCAGCCAAAAGTAGTGTAGGTATCTCTGAGCATTCTTCTTTCCACCTCGCGGGGATCATTTTCAGAAATTTTTTCCATGTCAACACTTTTCAGATAATCTTTAGGTGTTGCAGTCAAACCTAATTTATAGCCATGAAAATATTCAAATACCGCCCGGGCATTTCCGGAAATAGAACGATGAGATTCGTCAGAAATCAATAAATCAAAATCCGTAGGGTTAAATTCATACCGGTATTTATTATCAGTCATCAGCGATTGAATGGTGGTGACGACAATGTCAGCTTTGTGCCAATCTGATCTATGCTCCTTATAAATAAAGGTGGTATAATCGGGTTTCAGGGACTTTTCAAAAGCTTTACAGGCCTGATGTTCCAGTTCTAACCTGTCAACCAAAAACAAAACCCTTCTTGCATTTTGAGTTCTCAAAAACAAACGGATCACCGCCGCTGATGTAAGTGTTTTGCCTGTACCGGTTGCCATCTCAAAAAGAAACCGGTCTTTTCCTTTCTTGGCTGACTGTTGTAAAGCACGAATTGCATTTAATTGATAATCTCTCAAAAATCGCAAACCGTTATTCCAGATAAAATCTTTACTCTTTTCAATGCTTCCGTTCCATCCTGGCCGTGCTGCATAGTCTGGCATCTGAACGGCAACGATATAATCGGTATCCACTTTTTCTGAAACCAATGCGTCTCTCTCAGGATTCCATTCTTTAATAGCGCCTATCTCTTCCGGAGAAGGGAATTTAAAAATAGGTTTAGGATTTCCTTTTTTCAAATCCCACAAATAATGAACAATGCCATTGGAAAGAATGATGAACCGTGCTCCTACAGTATTTGCATATTTTCTTGCCTGCTCTTTTGCTACGAGTGGATGAAGACTTTCTTTTTTTGCTTCAAGAACACAGATAGGTTTGCCATAGCTATCGAGTAATAAAAAATCCAGAGAGCCGCCTTTTATTTTCTCATAATCATTTCCCCATTCATCAATATCGGGCTGACTGATCTTTACAAAATTTTCCAGGAGAATATTAGCCGCACCTTTATCACTATTGAAAAAACGCCATCCTGCTTCAGATAGTAATTGATTTATTTTTATCCTTGCGTGAGCTTCATTCTTCATTGGCCTTGGCCTTTGTATTTACAAATTAAATTCAGCATTATTTTCTTAGGAGTAGCAGTTAAAATCTTCCATGCAACGAAAATTTCTATCTTCAAATATACAGGTATCTCCCAAAAGTTGTATGGGAAAATTACAAATCGGCATTATTTCTTCTTTTACTTTCTTCTACTATCCATGATAATTGACCAGCACAATTTCGTTCTTCTGATTCGCAAACCTTTCCATCACTTTTACAATTTCTTCCGACACTTTCCCGATTTCTTACCACACTTTCACCAAATGATCATAAAAAAGTACAAAACAATAGTTTCAGTAGTTGCAAACTATGACAGCGGCTCTTTTTTTATTATTAACTATTCTATGGATAACCGACGAATTTCACTATTCTGTTCTGTCCAATCTTTTCTTCCTACTGATCTATATAAAGTATAAAAAAGTAAGAATGCTTTAAAAGTCCTACAAACCGCTCATATAAATTCACAAAACAATCCTTCCATTATTTTTTCTAAAACACCTAAACACCACGATCCATATACCAACCAGTGTCCCGCCCTATACCTACCAATAATAAACTGCTCTACCCATGCGCTATTAGCGCACCGGTAGAGCACCGGGTCCAATAGAGGTATCAGGCGTTCAGGCAATAGGACTAGATGTAACATAAACTAACTAAATCACAAGGTCATGGCTAAAGTAACAGACGTATTTTTCCATTCTTACAACAGAAGCTGCAACCAATGCAACAGCTTCATCTGCTGTAGGAGCTTTTATAATTAGTTTGTTGGGGGTACCATTTAAGAAACGAGCTAAATGAGCTGTCTCATTTTCTCTGCCAAATACTACCATCGAGGAGGGAATGAAATTTGAAATACCCGGGCTCACGTCCCCGTGTTCAGGGCAGAAAAATTAGTGTATGCGAGTGAGGAATGAGTCATTACAACATAATAGTTTGGAAGAACGAAGAAAAGTATCTTTAAATCTTCTTCCTCCGTGGAAATTATACAGTTGTTTCCGTTAACTTGTTGAAAATAAACTATTCGCCTTTGAGAGAATAGAAATTGTGTGGTGTGTGTTTACCGGGTAGCATCCTTATCGTATTAGTTCAAAACTTCCTTTTAAACTACTGGAGGTATTACCGCCAGAAACAAAGCGGCAAATATACACGTATGCACCCGCGGGTTGATCAGCATCTCCTATTTTTCCATTCCATTTCTTGCCTAACTCTTTTGTTTCAAATACTTTTTCCCCAAACCGGTTATATACCTGGAACACTAAATCATGTATAGGACAACCATTTGCGACTGGTCCTATCGCATCATTTAGTCCGTCACCATTTGGAGTAAATGCATTAGGAATACCGATACAATTAACTCCTGTATTGCATGCATTAATTATCAGGGAGGATGTATCCTTAATAATACAACCGTTGTTATCGGTAACTTCAGCGTATACGGGCGTCGTTTGCATCGGGGTTATAAAAATTGAAGAAGTTTGTTCTCCTGTACTCCATTTTATCGATTTTACTGAAGCAGGATTTTCTGTTTGAACAGAAAACAAAACCCCCTGGCCATAACATATTGACGTATCGTGAGGTAAAATATTGATATTATCCTGCCTGATATATTTAATCTCTACAGGCTGAGAAATGGTGCAACCAAAATTGTCTTTAGCCAGTAGTGTATCGGGACCGGAAGGAGCATTTGAAATAAATGTATCAGGTTGAAACCCGTTGTTATTTAATGAAAACACGTAAGGAAAACTCCCGCCATGTACTGAATCTATTTGAATCGAACCGGTTGTTTTGCCACATGCCGCATCGATAGATGTATAATAAATCGAGTCGGGTCCGGAAATGTTCTCAATAGTTATGACTTGCTTCAGTAAACAATTCTTGTTGTCTTTAATATAAAGCGTCCATGCACCACTGTTCAAATTGCCTATGTTGAAAGTGGATGTGTACGATAAATTATCAAGAGAGATGCTGAATGGCTCACTCCCTCCATACACGTTATTCACCAATATGGAACCTATTGAAGATGAGCAATGGTCAGGCAATACAGAAATATCAGCAGAATCAGGAGGTAAAGATTGCCCGACAAGAACACTATCACTATACAAGCATCCAAATGCATCCTGGACTGATATTAATGCGGTAGAAGCGGCAAGACTGCTGAAAATATTATCTGTTGTATATGAATTATTATTTATTGAAAAAAGGTAAGGAGCGCTTCCTCCGGTAATACTATCAATACTAATAACACCGTCATTTTTATTGCAGGAAGCAGCAGAAATGACAGGGTGTATTCGTGTAGGGCCGGGAATATTTTTTATAGAAAATGTATCTTTTGCAAAACAGCCATTTGCATCTTTCACTGTTACCACATAATCGCCGGAATCAACATCATTAAATGTACTAGTATTCGTAAAAGCTTGCGCATTTACCGAGAAGGTATACGGAGCCTGTCCGCCCTTAATGCCATTTATGGTGAGGCTTCCGTCTTTTTTATTGCAATGAGCATTCCGTATATCGGCCATAAAAGAGTTTACACTAGCTGGTGGTTTTGGAATGGTGAACTTAAGTGTCTTAGTTAAAAAATTTGCATCTGTGACAGTTACCGAATAATCACCGGAAGGAAGCCGGACAGTTGAACTGTCCGCGCCATTGCTCCAGGCGTAGGTAAAAGGAGCTTTGCCGCAAATCACTTTAAGATGTACAATATTATTGGAATCACAGTTGTAAGATAACGTCACACTGGAATCAATCGTTAGTGCCGAAGCGGTGAGCTTCATGAGAAAAGGAGTACCGCTCTGGTTATTTACCTCAGGATGAAAATAGGCACCATTTGCGGGATCTGTTAATGACGGAATCGGAATTCCGTTTCGGGTGTCTTTAAATAAATAAATTAAATCTCCATTTGGATCAACAGAGAAATTACTATATAGATAATCTTCATAAGGCCAATCCGCAAGAGAACAATACTGCAAATCTCCATCTGTGGTATAGGTCATAAAAATGGGACCAATGTTTATATTAAATTGGCCGTTCTGTCCATTATAAAAAAAGGAACCATTACATTCAGTATTTTTTGTAGGAAAATCATATTCAGTACTATTCATGTGTCCTAAAATATCTAATACATTATTGGTCCTGTCGTATTGTAACCGATCATAAGAATAACTTTTTGTCTGTATATATTGTCGAGTCCATACCAACTCGGTCTTTTCATTAAATTTTCTTAATGTACCTAAATCGTTTATAACGTATAAATTACAAGAATCATCCACCGTAATATCGGAAAAAGAAAAAGCACCCGGCAAGGCAGTACACCAGGTAATTTGCCTGTCTTTATTGAATTTTATAATAGTAAAGCCCCACAGATCTGAGTTAAAATAGCCGCCTGCATCCTTTAAAGGGAAAACGGTTGACCTGACATTGGCACCGACATAAATATTCCCTTTATGATCGACCTCTATTTTCGAATCCCCATCATCGGCATTACCATCGATGTGTGTTGACCATAATAGTTGGGATAAGCTGCTAAACTGGCTTATAAAAATCAACTGCCCATAGTGGGAAGGTCCCTGCATGTATGCCCCATTTCCGGGATCTGCCAGCGGGAAGGAAACTTCTTCGGATGCAGATCCTGTTATATACATATTACCTTCTTCGTCTGTAGTTATATCCAGGGGGCGGGTATCGTTGTAGGCACCGAAGAAAGAGCACCATAATAGTTTTCCGTTATTGTCAAATTCCGTTATAAAATTATCTTTCGCATGCGTGTCGAAAAAGCCTCCTTTGTTTTTTAAAGGAATAAAATTGGTAGCGGTATCACCTATATAAATCCTGGAAGTTACTTTGCCCAGTGCATATACATTACCAGACCCATCAATCGTCATTATATTTCCTTCACATTGAGCCTTGCCTGCAAAGTAAGTGGACCACAATAAAACACCTTTTGGAGAAAACTTCATAATAATCATAGCACCGTTATCTACAGATGAATAGTCCTGGTAATATGCTCCATTCCCCGGATCAGTGGTAATAAAAGGAAGTTTACTATACGTCGTAAGCGTTACAAAAATATTTGCATCTTTATCCGTAGCAACATCTGCTCCCATTATTTCCTGATACAAAATATCCGGTTGAGTGCCGGGCAAATAAGTAGCCCAAAATACTTCAGGGTCTATGATCAACGTTTCATTCAATTTACGTGGTGCTCCTCCAAAAGTTATTATTTGACCCTTTCTTTTATAATAAATATTCACCGGTTCATGACTTTTCTGTAAAAAAGATACCGGCGCTTTTTCAGTAAAGGAAGTCAAAGAAGTTTGTGCTGTTATGTCGCCTGCTTCATTGAGATTAAGCCCTGCATTCTTAGAGTAACGTAATTTAATATTCGTAGCATTGCCACCTGGCCTGATAATGAAATTATATTTCAATTTTGTTTTACCGGTGCTGTCGCTCACGAACTGCACCTCCCAGTCGATATCAGGATATACATTTTTAAACACAATTTCTTTGCAAATGTGCAATCCGATATTTCCGGTATTATATCCGGTTGTGTAATAATTGTACGTAACATTACGGTCCGCAAAAACTTCGGTAGCATTTTCCAAACTTATAGAAGCGTTCAGTAAGGAAATATCCACCCGCTCTATATCATAATTAAACCGGGTAATGATATTTTTTTTATTTTTTACAGGTTTGGATCTTAATTCTTTTACAATTTTATAGTTGATATAAGATAATCCTTTGTCCGTTATAAAAATACCACACTGGCCTATACGCGTACCGTAAAGGATATTTTTTACGGGATTATTCTTTTCATCAGTAAACTGTCCTACATTTTTTACGAAACCCGCCTGGTATAAAGCCGGAGCATAATTAGCAGCGAGTTTATTTGATGGGTTTTGTGCAGATACACTGTTAATAACATAAAAAAATAATAAACAAATTAGCAGTCGGAACATATTTTGATCAGGCA
>JBQCFI010000516.1:0-2110 GCA_051959325.1 Ginsengibacter sp.
AAAACAGGTACCGGCAAAATTCCCAATACACTATCCCGGATCTTTTTCTCTTTAATGTATGTTTGGTAAAAATGCTGCGTTCCTCCAACAATATTTGCCAAAGGGGTGATCGTAACCACATCTTTTTTGCCAATACTAAAAAGGCTGATCTGTTTGGAAATGGCAGCTGTTACAAAGGCATCATTGGTTTTTCCAAATGCATAATCTCCTGTAAGGCTTGTAGTGATCCACTTTTCAAAAGAAAGCGCAACACTGGCGTTGTCGGCATTTGCTGCCTGTAGCAATGGCGAATTAGTGGCATAAAAACTATGACTGTAACTCAAATCTGTTGTCAGATTTTTTGCCAATTTAAAGTTCACTCCGGCACCCAGGCTGGCGGCAGAAAGTGTTGAGCTTTTATCATTCAACAGTTTATAAGTCTGGCCGGTCAGATATAAACCGGATTTAAGCTGGTAGTTAACAGCAACAGCAGCATAGGGGATTTTTTCCGCTGCGCTTTCACCGTAATAACTTGCATTATCTGAATAAACAGCTGCAAGGGTTAATGTGGATTTCGTTGAAACACTATCAACAGCCGAAGAATCAGTTTGCGCCAGGCAAAACTGACTGCACATTGCCATAGCGATAATTAATAAGATCGTTTTCATAATGGTTTTTATTCATGATATCAATGAAGTATTTTTATAATTGGTTTCACAACCGGCTTGATGATTTTAACCTGTGGAACCTTTACTTTTACAGGAACCGGAATTGGTTGCCTGTGTGGATTGGGAAGCACTTTAATGGTATTTACCTTTTTCCCATCTTTATTTACTGCGGTTTGAGCAGGCTTCGGAGGAAGGGTATCCTGGATGCAATTCATCAGGGTTTTTCTGACAATAATATCTGGTTTGCCCCCGGTTGCCAGCGACAATTTTGGAAGGAACGCTACTAATAACACTGCCAGCAAACTTTTTAATATTGTTGGACCTTTCATTATTTAAATTTAGAAAACAGGTTTTGCAAATTAATGCAAAACCTGTTTTTTGTTCTTACTTAATTTTAATTCCAACACCTGCGTTGGTTTTTACTGTAACCGGTACCTTTACAGCATGGGTTGCTGCCGCACTGGTATGTATTGTGTTTGCAGAGGAGGCTTTTATCTTCTTGGCAGCATGAGTCACCTTCTTAACATTGGTTTTTACATGGCCGTTGGTATTGACATTTGCGCTTGCACTGCCCTTTGCGTCTGAATGCACAGATCCGGATTCACTTTTTCCATCGGAGGCAACACTACTGATCAGTTTTCCTTTTTCCTTGCCTTGAACACTGCCATCCTGTTTACCTGATGCAATGCCGCTGACCTGTTTTCCTTTTTCATTTGCTGTTGCAGATACTGAAGATTTTTCGGCAGTCTTGTGCTCCTCCTTTATGGTATGTGATTGGAGGTTGGCTTCAGAAGAAGCATCTGCATCGGTTTTTACTTTGTTTGCTTTGATTTCAGATTTTCCTTTAACGGTAGCATTCGTGTTTACATTTGTTTGTGCGAAAGAAGCAGTCGCCACAAATAATGCTGCTGAGAATAATAATGTCGTTTTCATGTTTTTTTTGTTTAGATTAATAATGATTACGAAAGCAAACTTAGAAGCCGAAGATGAAGAGAAGATGAAAAGTGAAAAAATTGTTGAGGGAATGCGTTAGATCAAGACTTTAAAAACAGGAATGAAACCCCTATTGTCTTTAGCAGTGTGGTAAATGGTACTTCCAATTACGGTTTCAATGCCAATAGCGCAACACTTTGTTTCCTTATCTAATCTCCAAAATAATGGAGTAAAGCAATACTCAATCCCAGGTAACACTCGATGATCATGACTGAATCATAGTAAGTTCCGGCTGAACCTACTTTTATCCTTGGTCATACCGGTTTTACCGGCACGACGATTATTGTCGTTCCAAAATACAATCTATAATCCTTTTGATCAACCGCCAAAATATCGGATTATTGAAAAGCGGCTATTATTATAATGTAAATCCCGTCAGGAAGGAGGTTTTTGAGACCGTATTGAAAGATGCTGAATAAGGGTGGTTTAATAAATATGAGGTCAGTGATACATTCTTCTGTTACTCATTT
>JBQCFI010000517.1:0-5937 GCA_051959325.1 Ginsengibacter sp.
CATAAAATTGGGAGTAAAAATTGTTTATCTGTTTTTAATTCTTATTAAATACCACAATGCCTATTGTTCTTATTCAAATTCGACGCGTTTCAATTTTGGAGCTAACAAGTTCATTAATACCCAAGCTGCCAGGTATGCACAACCGCAAATGATGAACATAATAAAGTAACCTTTATTCAGATCTCCTAGTGCTTTATAATGGTCAAATAATTTACCTGCTAGAAAAGCAATTAATATCCCGCCCAAAGCTCCAGCCATCCCACCCATACCAGTTACAGAAGCCACGGTTTTTTTGGGAAACATATCAGAGACCGTTGTAAATATATTTGCCGACCAGGCTTGATGCGCCGATGCGGCAATGCCTATTATAACTACCGCAAACCACATATTTATTGAGCCAAAATATTGGGCAAAGATTACAGGCAATACGAGGAAAGCGTAAATTAGCATCGATATTTTGCGGGCACGAAAAGCAGGCCAGTTATGCTTTATAAAATACATGGGAAGCCAACCGCCCCAAATACTTCCGATTGTTGACATGGTATAAACTATTGCCACAGGCAAAGCGACCCCAGTGCCGTCAATTCCATACTGCGCATATAAAAAAGCGGGAAGCCAAAAAAGATAAAACCACCATACCGGGTCAGTAATAAATTTACCGACAATAAAAGCCCAAGTCGGATTATATTTCAACAATGTGATCCACGGAACTATTTTGTTTATTTCAATGTCAGTAGTAAGGTCAGCTCTACCAGGTTTGTTTTCTGCTTCATCAAGATCGCTATGGATATAATCAAATTCATTCTTAGATAGTCTTCTTTGTTTAGACGGGATTTCATAAAAGATGAACCAAAATATCAGCCATATTAATCCAAACGCGCCTGTGAAAATAAAAGCCTCCTGCCAACCCCATTTTACTACAATAAAAGGCACGGTAAGAGGAGCGAGGATCGCACCGATGTTTGCCCCAGAGTTGAAAATTCCAGTAGCATAAGCTCTTTCTTTTTTTGGAAACCATTCAGCAGTAGTTTTTATAGCAGCCGGAAAATTGCCTGCTTCACTGACGCCTAAAGCAGCTCTTGCTATCAAAAAGCCAACCGTACTTTGTACGAGAGCATGTCCCATAGATGCAAAACTCCAAACTGCCAATGACACGGCATAACCGATTTTAGTGCCTACTTTATCGATGAATCGTCCGGCGATCAACATACCTGTCGCGTAAGAAACCTGAAATGCAATAACGATATCTGAATAATCGGATTCGGTCCAGTTAAACCTGATTGCAAGGTCATTTTTTAATAAACTGATTACCGATCTGTCCAAGTAGTTGATAGTTGTAGCAAAGAAAAGCAAACAGCAAATAGTCCATCTGTATTTGCCAATAGTTTGATTAATATTACCAGCAGTGGAGGGCAAACTACTATTTTGTAAGGTTTCAGGCATTTAAGTTTTTTTACAGGATTAAAGAAATTGTCTTTTTGTCTTTTAAATAAGAATTAATTAAACGTGAATGATGACATCTTTATCGGCATTCGACCGTTACTTAATTTTAGAACCAGGCGAATTTTCTACCGATTGAATCCTTTGAATAAGCAATTGTATATAGCAATGTAAAGATCAATATGCCAATCAGCGTTGCAGTACATGAAGTTTTTTGTATGGTTTTGAATTTTATCACTGCTTCAACATTTTGATTCCGCTTAAGACAGGGTTTCCTTTAAGTCCATCCAATGAAATCTGGAGGCCTTCACCATTTTCAACTTTTATAACAAAAGCTTTCTTATCCGCAATACAAAATCCAAATTCGCTGGCTAAATCAAGATGACTGATTACTTTTTGTTTATTAATACTCACATTAAAAACTCTTTCTCCTTTTTGTATTTTTTCTGGTTCTATAAAATACAGGTCAATCTGGTAAATGCCATCCGGAACATCTATGCGATAATTCTTTACACCGTCCAGATAAGAATACAATAGGGGCGTATGCAAGGTATTTCTAATCATATACTTCAAATTCATGTTCGTCGGCTTGCCCGAAAGATAGCCATAGCTACCTTTTGAATAAGGCTGGTCTTGCATCCAAACCATGTTATCATCATCGGTGTATTGAGCGTTTGACCCTATATTGATGTAGAACGATGAAAAAGATTTTGAACCAGATAGGGTGTGAGGATATATTTTATTATGAATTACAACGGCATCTTTAATTATTTTTTTTCCTTCTTTTCCAACAGCTTCCATAAAGTTGTCTCCATCTTTTAATTGAATCGTGAAAGTGCATTTGTGAATGTCATCAGGTTTTGCTGTGCCTATTTTATTTCCATTTACATAAAATGTTACTTCCCCGGTATTCGCATATATATCTACGTTGTACTTTGTATCATCATAGCCTGCCCTGTAACGCCAATCTCTTGTCGCTATATACACCATTGGCATAGGATTCCAATTGGCTTTGTATAAAAAGTAAACATCTTTATATTTCCGGTCCCACGTAAGCATTCCTTTATTGTTTAAGTTTGACATGGGCCCGCCAATGTTGGGTTGGGAAAAATCAAACTCGTTCCAAATGGCAGTACCTCCCAGGTATGGCCTCTCGTTTATTTGTCGCAGGTAACTTTCATGGTAATAGCGCTGGTAAGCTCCTGTAAAATCAAGCCTTTGTAGATCAGAGGTATTTAGCTGGCGGTCGCTTCCTGCGCCATACTCGCTAATGAAAATAATCTGATCCGGTTTTTCTTTGTGAAGCTTATCAAGATATTTTCCGAATCCATCTGCTTTACCTCCGTACCAACCATCGTAAATATTTCGGCCTTTTATTTGCGGAATATTATCCAAATTATATTTGCGGTAGTCACCGCTGCCGTGCATGGCCATTGTCGTATATCTTGATGGATCTTCTGAGCGAATGGTACTATCTAATTTTACCGCATACTTTCTGATTTCGTGAACATATGCAGAATCATCAACGTGCCTTTGAATCCGGACACCGTATTGGCTTTGCAATAAAATCTCGTTCATCGAACCCCAAATAATAATGGAAGGGTGATTATAATTTTGCTGAATCATTTCACGCAACATATTTTCTGCATTACCTAAAAAATCCGCGTGTATGGTCATGTAATCCACCACTGGGATTTCTTCCCAGATAAGAATTCCGAGTTCATCAGCAAGCTCCAATATTTCAGGGGCTTGAGGATAATGTGCCAGTCTTACAAAGTTGGCTCCCATAATTTTTATGATGTGCATATCACGTATGTGGTCTTCATCAGATAGTGCGTCGCCTTTGCCTTCCAAATCCTGGTGGCGGTTGGTTCCATGCAAAAGATATTTTTTCCCATTAAGGAAAAATCCATTTTGAGGATCGAAATGAAACCACCGAAAGCCAACATGATTACTCACTTCATCAATAACTTTTCCATCCTCAATCAATTGAGTTTTTACATTGTAGAGATATGGATTTTCAGGGCTCCACAAATGGGGGTTGGATATATCATTGGTTGAATCAGCGATACTTATTTTGTTTCCTGCATCAAGAAATATTTCTTTAGAAAAACTTTTGACCTTATTTCCCTCTTTATCAGAAATGGTATTTACAAATTGAAATGTTTTCTTTTCGCCAGATTGATTAACGATAGAAGTTCTTACTATTAAAGAAGCTTTTTTTTCGTTCACAGTTGGCGTGCTTACAAATACCCCTTTCGCATTGTTGTTAATTTGAGTAAAATGCAAATCATTGGTTGCGATAAGCCATGTTTTGCGATAGATGCCTCCGTATAAAGCATATCCAACCGACAATGGAGGAATAAAATTATTATGCGCACTGTTTACCTGGACAGCAATTACGTTTTCAGCGCCAGGGCCTTCGTTTAAATAAGGAGTAATATCAAATGAAAAAGCTGTGAAACCACCATTGTGTTCGCCTGCAAAATCGCCATTTACATATATATCGGTAACCTGGTAAGCGCCTTCAAAAAGAAGAAAAACTTTTTTATTTTTTAAGGCCTGATTAAGATGGAAAGTTTTGCGATACCACCCAATACCCCTGAAATATGTTTGATCATCATCGAATGGATCCTTTGCATTCCAGGTGTGGGGAAGATTTATGCGATCCCATTTGGTATCATCAAAATCCGGAGTGCTGGCGTATTCCGGGTCACCTTTAAAAAATTTCCAATTGTCGTTAATTGCTACCATAACTCTGCTATTCTGAGCATTAACATTTGTGACGCAAAAAAATAGTAGTAAAAATGGATATAAAAATCTTTTTAACCTGGGGAATTTCATTATTGATTTCTTTTAAAATTGTAGTCGGTTTTTTTAGAGCAATCCCTTTTCTTTTAAATGTTTCTTTCGAAAATGTATCTGCAAAAACAGCAAACAATCAATTTCATCATTGCTAAGACAATGATCAAATTGTGAAGATTATTGTGAATTTTATGATTACTAAAATATCTCTAATTTCTTATGAACCAGTGCTAAAATACTTTGACTTCCCTCAAAACATCAATTACAACGTTTGAAATGAAATTTGCCTTTATTCCTCGCTATCCAATTTTTGTAGCACATTGCCCTATTTTATTGTGCCAGCATGTTTTTTTGAAGGCCTATTCCCATGTAGCTGTTGTTTTGTAGTCTTTAAAGCTGAGGAGAAGAAAATATCATTTTTTGGTTACGATTGCAGGAGGCCTGCATTCTGAACAAGGTATATTCGTGAGATCATCTCCTAACTCTCTGCGATAATTATCAGCCAAAGCTTCAAGTTGTTTTACAATATCCTGGTGTTGTCATTGCACATCTATGGTTTCTCCCGGATCGGTGCGCAAATCATACAGCGCCATCGGCACTTTCACATGTGCAGTTTTAGCAGGATATCCATCCCGTCCGGGTGGGGAACTTTTATATGTTTGCGAGATATGCGCAAATACCAGTTTCCATCGTCCTTTTCTGATTCCTTCAAGGCTATTTGTATGATAATAATAAGCTAGTTCATCTCTCGGGTTCGCACCAGGTCGGTTGAGTAATAAGGGTAAAACATTTACACCGTCTATTTTTTTTATTGGAAGCGAGGCGCCGCAAATCTCAGCAATGGTAGGAAAAAGATCCATGGTGGCAGCCATCTTATTACAAACCGTTCCTGCAGGTATTTCACCCGGCCAGCGCATGATGCAAGGCTCACGTTGTCCGCCCTCCCAGCTTGTTCCTTTGCCTTCGCGTAGCCCGCCGGTATTTCCCGCGTGATTGCCAAAATTTAACCAGGGGCCATTATCACTGGTGAAGATGACGAGCGTATTTTTATCAAGTCCTTCTTTCTTCAGCGTTTTCATTACTTGACCAACTGACCAGTCCACCTCTGTCATTACATCACCGAATAAGCCTTCTTTGCTTTTGCCTGTAAATGCTGGTGAAGCGGCAATCGGTACATGCACCATAGAATGCGCCATGTATAAAAAAAATGGATGCTTTTTATTTTTCCTGATAAATTCACAGGCACGCCTGGTATAGGTTTGAGTGAGTTGTCCCTGGTCGTCTAATGTGCGAATATATTTAACTACTTTATCTCCTTCGAGCAAGGGTAGGGGAGGAAATTTATAACGCCTGTCGCTTGTATCCGTAATAGGTTTTCCGTTATAATCTACCGGCCACATATCATTTGAATAAGGCAAACCAAGGTATTCGTCAAAACCGTAATGAGCGGGGAGATAAGGGACTGTCGAGCCTAAATGCCATTTCCCAATCATTCCGGTGTAATAACCGGCTTTTTTTAATGCTTCTGAGATAGTTTCTTCCTTTGGATTTAAAGCAATTGTACTACATGGCATCTAGGCACCATGAATGCCAACACGGTTCTGATAGCATCCGGTAAGTATAGCTGCACGGGAAGCAGAACAACACCCGCGACATTTCCTGCACACGCCGACCCATGCCAAGCCACGCCGC
>JBQCFI010000518.1:0-3086 GCA_051959325.1 Ginsengibacter sp.
AATGCCGCACAACAAAAAGTAGCGCTTTATGATAAAAAAGGCGAGCAGCATTATGATATTATCTCGGCATTTATCAAATCAATTCGCGGCAGCGATCCGAATGCCGCTGTGTATTGGATGGCGCGTATGATTGAAGGTGGCGAAGATGTAAAATTCATTGCGCGGAGAATGGTGATCCTGGCAAGTGAAGACATTGGCAACGCAAATCCGACAGCGCTGGTATTAGCCACCAACACTTTCCAAGCGGTGAATATGATTGGCTACCCGGAAGCAAGAATTATTTTATCGCAATGTGCTACTTATCTTGCTTCTTCTCCGAAAAGTAATGCAAGCCTTGAGGCGATTGGAAAAGCACAGGCGCTCGTAAGACAATATGGTGATTTGCCGGTTCCTTTGGCAATCAGAAATGCACCGACAAAACTGATGAAAAATTTAGATTATGGGAAAAATTATCAGTACGCGCATAGTTTTGAAAACAATTTTGCCAATATGGAATTTCTTCCGGATGAAATAAAAAATACCCTTTTATATAACCCCGGAAAAAATGCCAGAGAAGAAGAATTGAGAAAATTTCTAAAGCTAAGATGGAAAGAAAAGTATGGATATTGAGATGGGAAGTTCAGAAACGTTTATATTGATTTATATTGACGACTTTTTTCTGAAAGATGAAAATTCAATTCATTTTACAATTATATTTGCCTAAAATTTTTTCTGATGGATAATACTCAGCCTGTTGGTAAATATTGGATTGCTTTTGTAATTTCTGCTATCGTACAAATTGTGTTTTTAATCTGGTTTCGTCAATACTTCTGGCTGATACTTCCGTGGTGGCTTACCTTCTTCTGTAAGGCAATGAGGCTTATTTAACTGAGTGCTAAATCTGCAGGCTAAAAGCCGGAATTACTCTTATTTGTTGTTTTGCTGACTTTTCTTTTCAAACGATCATATTTGAATTGGTTTGGAAAAGATTTGCCAATGGCATCTCATTCCTTTTTACTTGAAATTTTAAAAAAGGAATTGCGGTTATTTGTCCTTTTGCTGCGGTTATTTCAATACTTCCGCCAGTTTATTGTGAAGGTCATTCCCCCTTAATTCTGTAGCGATAATTTTTCCCTGCGGATCAATTAAAACATTGTAAGGAATCGCTTCTACATGATATAAAGTAGCGGCCGCACTGTTCCAGAATTTTAGATCGCTTATTTGTTTCCAGGCGAGCCCGTCATCTTTTATCGCTTTAAGCCATGCTTTTTTATCCTGGTCGAGCGATACTCCAAGAACGGTAAAATTTTTATCCTTGAACTGGTTGTAATTGGCTACAACGTTCGGATTTTCCTGTCTGCAAGGGCCGCACCAGCTTGCCCAAAAATCAACTAAAACGTATTTGCCGCGCAGTGAACTTAATGAAAAAGGTTTTCCATCTACGTCAGGTAAAGTAATGTCCGGCGCCGTTTGTCCAACTGCAATATCGCCGGAAGATTTATTTCCCTGGCCAGCAACATATTGGTCAAATTGTTTCTGCATTTCAGCAACTGAAGAATTTTTTGGAAATTTTTTGATGAGGTTCGCAATGAGGTTCTTAACAGTATCCATTGGTACATCCTGCGTGTAGCTTAATGCGAATAAGGCTGTAATCGGGTTTGCTGCTGTATCTATATATCGAACTAAAAAGTTATTGTACCATGCATTGCTGATGTTGAAAGCATTGTCGGCAATAAACGCCAGTGAATCATTATTTCGCTGCTGATAATTTTTCCTTGTCTGGTCTTCATTAATAAGATTGGTATGAATGGAATCGAGCTTCATAATGAAAGCAGTAAGCGAAGCATTTGCAGGGGTATTAAATTTTGTTGTGTTTAAAACAGAATCATTTGCATTTGCAGCAAAATCAATGTCATCTTTATCATTGATAAAAATGTAACCTGCATTTTTTTCAAATTTTAAACGGTACAAGCCTTCTTCTGCAGCGTGTGCCTTCACTTCAAATTTTCCGTTTTTCATTTCTGCTGTATCTAAGATCTGCGGCGGAGTTTGATTGAAAAATAATTGTTCCAGGTACACTTTTTGATCAGGTGCATTTTTTAAATCTCCCTTTACGGTAAACAAACCGTTGTTATGTTTTGAAGTGCACGAAAAGATGAAAAGCACACTTAAAAAAAGGATAATTTTTTTCATGGTATAATTGAATTATTAAATTATTGATTGAGTTTTTCTGATAGAATTTTCATTACCGCCTGCATATCTGCTTTGCCCTTGCTTTTCTTTTTTACTTCCCCGGCAAATAATCCGGTTAAGTTCTTTTTTCCTTTTTTATATTCGGACACTTTTTCCGGCATTGCTGCCAACACTTCATCTATCCACGAATGTAATGTATCATCGTTTTTTTCCTGCAAAAGGTTCAATTCTTTTGCCAGCTGGAATGGATCTTTATCGGAAGATTGAATTAATAAGGGAAATATTTTTGAGGCTGCTATGCCAAAACTTACTTTGCCGTCTTCCACAATATTTACCAGTTCAGCCAGTGTTTTTGTGGTTATTGGAAAGTTTTCTATTTCGCTGTTATTTTCGTTCAGGTAAGATTTTACAGGGCCGATAATCCAGTTTGCTGCTGCTTTAAAATGCTTTGTTATTTGAGTAATATTTTCAAAAAAAGAAGCAGTTTGCCTGTCATCTGCAATGATTTTTGCAGCTTCTGCTGAAATGGAATATTGGTTCATCAATCTTTTTTCCAACGCAATTGGAAGCTCCGGCAAAGAAGATCTGATCGATTCAATTTGTTCTTCTGTTACAAAGAAAGGCGCGAGGTCCGGCTCAGGAAAATAACGATAATCGTTTGCTTCCTCTTTCGATCTCAATGAAAATGTTGTTCCGTGCGATGCATCAAAACTGCGCGTTTGCTGCATAATTGCTTCGCCTTTTTCGAGCAAACCAACCAACCTGTTTATTTCATAATCAATCGCTTTTTTTACATTGCGAATTGAATTGAGATTTTTAACTTCTACTTTTGTTCCCAGCTTTTCTTCTCCTTTTAATCTTACAGAAATATTTGCATCGCAGCGCATACTTCCTTCTTCCATATTGCCATCGCA
>JBQCFI010000519.1:0-27521 GCA_051959325.1 Ginsengibacter sp.
CGTTGTACAATATGGATGAACAGGCAGGAGCACCACCAGATGATTTTGCCATAAAAGGCCAGAACTGGGGCTTTCCCACTTACAATTGGGAGGAAATGAGCAAAGATAATTACAACTGGTGGCGGAGACGTTTTGATCAGATGAGTAATTATTTCGACGCGTTCAGAATTGATCACATTCTGGGCTTTTTCAGGATATGGAGCATTCCGATGAATGCCGTACAAGGTATTATGGGCCGGTTCGTTCCTGCAATTCCTGTTGATATTTCTGAATTTTATAGAAGAAATATTTCGTTTGATCACGACCGTTATTGTCAGCCGTTTATAACAGAGGAAGTACTTACAAATATTTTTAAAGAGCGAAAAAATGAAATCAAGGAAAAGTATCTGGAGAAAAATGTTGAGGACAAGTTCAGGCTAAAAGAATTTGTAAATACACAGGCAAAGGTTGCACAACATTTTAAAAAAGAGGATGACGAATTTGTAAAAAATGGATTGTTTGATTTAATAAGTAATGTGATCCTTTTTGAAGAAGAAAACACGCATGGACTAAAATTTCATTTCAGAATTTCTATTGACAAAACATCTTCATTTTTCCTGCTTGATAATTATACAAAAAGCGTTTTATGGCCACTTTATATTGATTATTTCTACTACAGGCAAAACGATTTTTGGAAAAAAGAAGCGATGAAAAAACTGCCTTCGCTAAAACGAAATACCAACATGCTTGTGTGTGGTGAAGATCTGGGAATGGTACCACCTTGTGTTCCGGAGGTAATGCGGGAATTAGGAATTTTAGGATTGGAAATAGAACGGATGCCTAAAATACCGGGGACAGAATTTTTTCATCCGAATGATGCACCTTATTTGTCCGTGGTTACTCCATCAACTCATGATATGAGTACGATTCGTGGCTGGTGGGAAGAAAACCGCGAACAAACTCAAAGATTTTACAATTATATGCTTGGCCAATATGGTGAAGCGCCATTTCATTGTGAACCCTGGATTTGCAAAAAAATTATTCTTCAACATTTATATTCGCCGGCAATGTGGAGTATTTTTCAACTGTCAGATTTTCTGGGAATGAGTGAAAAACTGCGTAGGGAAGATCCAGAGGAAGAAAGGATAAATCTTCCTTCAGATCCAAGTCATTACTGGCATTATCGGATGCATTTAAATTTGGAAACCCTATTACAGGAAAATGAATTTAATGAAGAATTGAAAAAATATATAAAGGAAAGCGGGAGAAACATTTTATGAATTTACGTTACAAAAAATCAGACCTTAGATTTAAACATCCATTCACCATTTCAAAAGGAACCAAAACTCATCAGCCGGCGTTATTCGTGGAACTGGAATTCTTTGGGATCAAGGGTTATGGTGAGGCACCAGCTATTACCTATTATAATATTTCTGTTGAAAAAATGATTGCTGATATCGAGGCGAAAAAAAAATTGATTGAAAAATTTTCTTTTACGGAACCGGAGAGATATTGGCATTATCTGCATCACCTGCTTCCTGATAATCCGTTTTTAGTTTGTGCGCTGGATATGGCGGCCTGGGATATTTATGGTAAAATGAAAAGGAAACAATTGTATCAATTATGGAATCTGGATATTTCAAAAAATGCCATGACGGATATTACTATTGGAATTGATACTATTGAAAATATGGTTTCAGAGATGAAAGAAACGCCGTGGCCAATTTATAAAATTAAACTGGGCACAACCAAAGACATTCCGATTATGCAGGAATTGAGAAAACACACAGATTCCGTTTTCAGGATTGACGCAAATGCCGCATGGAAGGCAGAGGAAGCATTGGAAAAAATAAAAGCTTTTAAAGATTTAAATGTTGAATTTATTGAGCAGCCATTGGCTAAAGATGATTGGGAAGGAATGAAATTTTTACATGAAAACTCCCCCTTGCCACTAATAGCGGATGAAAGTTGTGTGTTTGAGCATGATGTAGAAAAATGTAAAGGCTACTTCCATGGAATTAATATTAAATTGACCAAATGCAGCGGGATCACTCCTGCTTTGAGAATGATAAAAAATGCACGTGATTCAGGAATGAAAGTAATGGTTGGTTGCATGAATGAAAGTTCAATTGGAACCGCTGCAATAGCGCAATTATTGCCTATGCTCGATTATGTAGATATGGATGGACCGCTGCTCCTGTCAGAAGATGTCGCAAAAGGAGTGCAGTTTGATTATGGAAAAATCATTTACAAAGATGGATATGGATTAGGAGTTACTGTAGAGAAATTTTAAAATAGCCTTAAAACTGCTTTTACTGCTTCTAAAAATTCTGTTTTTCCGAAAAAAGGAAAAAACTTAGTATACCAATTCTGTTTTTCAAAAAATATTTGTCGAAATAAAATTTTTTTCGATTCAATTCGTTGTATAACTTTTTAATAAAGTTATTTTTATAAACATACTTTTACTTTTCTAACCATTTAACCAAAACAATGAGAAAATACTACCTGAGTTTATTGCTTGTACTTACCTCAACAACTATTTTTGCGCAAAAAGAACTTCCCGCTTATGGAAAGATTGACAAAGCAGACCTTCTTTTAAAAGAATGTGAATTTGACAAAGATGCTGAAGCATATACTTTGCTCAATTATGGTGATGTCTATTACAATATTGTTGCTGAAAATTTTAATATCGTTACAAACAGAAGAACACGTATAAAAATTCTAAAAGAAAAAGGTTTGGATCGGGCTAACATCAAACTACATTTTTACAGTAAATCAAACTATGAAGAGATCAGGAATATTTCTGGGGTTACTTATAACATCGATAACGCAGGAAATGTAGTGACAACCAAGCTTGAAAAATCTTCTGTTTATATAAAAAAATTAAACAACAAGGTTTCTGAAGTTTCATTTACCATGCCGGATGTTAAGGTAGGAAGTGTAATAGAGTTTAAATATACCGACACAAAAAAATCTATTCGGGATCTTGACGATTGGTACTTTCAGGATGACATCCCAACCCGAATCAGCAGTTACCGTATTCGCATTCCATCTGTTTTTCGCTTTGCAACGCAAGTATTGACCTATCAACCGATAGAAAAAAAAGATGAAATAATAAATGATAATTTATATTATAAAGGTAGCTCCATTTCTACCCGTTCTGAAGAAAAAACCTATGTGCTAAAAAATGTGCCTGCTTTGAGAGACGAACCTTTTATGGGAGCTGAAAAAGATTATCTGCAACGCATTGTTTCACAGTTAAACAGCATTGTTTATGCTAATGGAGAAGTAGAGGAAGTTCAATCTACATGGCCAAAGCTAACAGAAGACTTACTTGCAGATGAAGATTTCGGTTTGCAATTAAAGAAAAATCTTCCTCACACAAAATCGCTTGATGATTCATTAAAGAATGTTCAGGATGATTATCACAGAATGATTTTAATCCATGATTATGTTCGAAGAAATATGAACTGGAATGGAAGGGAAAGCATCTATTCTTCAGACGGAATAAAATCAGCATGGGATAAAAAATCAGGAAGCAACGCAGAACTGAATTTTATTCTGATCGACTTGTTGCGAGATGCGGGAATAAAGGCTTATCCCATCTTAGTCAGCACAAAAGACAATGGAACTGTAAATACAATTTATCCTTTTTTAGAACAATTTAATAACACAATGACCTGTGTTTTTATTGGAGATAAAAGATACATTTTGAATGCCGCTGATAAATATAATCCCGCTTATCTCATTCCTTACGATGTTCTAGATAATGATGCTTTTGTCGTTGATAAAGATCATGGCGGCTGGATTAAATTAAGCAACAACAACGATACCTGGCGGAATGTGGTTACGCTCTTCGCCCAAATCACTCCTGACGCATTAATGGAAGGGAATGCAACGGTTTATAGTTATGGTTATTCCAGGAATCCACGGGAGAAAAAGTGGATTGAAGACAAAAGCAATTTCAAGGATTATTTTACAAAGGGCTTTACTGCTATGAAAGTGGAAAACATTCAGGTAGAAAATCAGGATAAGGATACCTTGCCATTGCAACAAAAACTTGATTTTTCACTTCCCGTAAATTCTTCCGGAGAATATAAATATTTTACCCTGAATCTTTTCCAGGGATTAGAAAAAAATCCATTCATTGCTGACGAAAGACAAACGGATATTGAATTTAACTATCCGCAATCATATACTCTTGTAGGCAAGGTTACCTTACCCGATGGATATGAATTTGATGATCTTCCAAAGAGCGTTAAAATGATTATGCCGGATTCAAGCATTACACTTCAAAGGCTGATTCAGCCAGGTAACGGATCCATCGATTTTCGTATTTCTCTTGATTTCTTTCAATCTTATTATTCAGCAAACGCATATCCATTGTTGCAGGAATTTTATAAGAAACTTTTTACTACGCTTAATGAGCAAATCGTAATCAAAAAGAAAAAAACTGACGCGTGATGAAAAAAATTTTAATGAGCATTTCATTTTGCCTGGTAATTTCTTCCGGTTTTTCTCAAACAAACATTTATGATGCTTCCACAATTCCAGCTTCATTAAAAGAAAATGCGCACAGTATCAAAAGGGAAGAAAAAATAAATTTTGAAGTAAAAGACATCGACTATGCAAAGCTTACGATCCACCAGGTGTATACAGTTCTGGATGCAGAAGGCGAGTATATTTTAAATTTTAAAGAATACTCCGACGAATTTAAAAAACTAGAAGATGCAGAAATAAAAGTGTTCGATGCAAATGGCAAAGAAGTCAACCGATACAAATTGAAAGAAATGAAGTCAATTGCAACCGGCGATGGGCTTGTAGTTGATGGAAAAGTATATTTTTTCCAGGTAGCAGCTCCCGCCTACCCGATTACGGTCCAATTCGATTATCAATTCAAATATAAAGGCACTTTAAACTATCCTGATTACCGGATTCAAATGCCTGAACAATCAGTGGAATATTCCAATTATACGGTCACCGTTCCTGCTGATCTCGACTTAAAATATAAAGCGCAACATATTACTTTAGCACCGTCCACCGTCACTTCAGGAAAAAATAAAATCTATACATGGGAAGTAAAAAATCTTCCATCAGTTCCTTATGAAGAAGGTGCTGTCAGCTATGAAAATAGTTATCCGGCCATTCTATTATCACCAAATAAATTTTCAATGGATGGAAATGAAGGAGATCTTTCCAGCTGGAAGAATTTTGGATTCTGGTATGCAACTCTTTCAAAAGGTTCTTTAAACCTACCTGATGAAACAAAAAGTTTATTAAAAGAAATGGTAAAGGATGCAAAAAACGATCAGGAAAAAATTAATATCCTTTATAGTTATCTTCAAAACAATTTCAGGTATGTTAGCATTCAATTGGGTATTGGTGGCTTTAAACCTTTCGATGCAAGTTTTGTTGACAAAAAGAAATACGGCGATTGCAAAGCGTTGTCCAATTATATGCAGTCAATTCTCAATTCCGTTGGAATTGTTTCTTATCCTGCACTGATAAATGCTCAATACAACAAGCAACCGGTTGATCCGGCATTTCCTCATAATTCATTCAATCATGTCATCCTGTGTGTGCCGGCAAAGAAAGATACAACCTGGCTGGAATGCACCAGCACTTCTACAGAAGCAGGCGTGCTCGGGAGTTTCACAGAAAACAGGAATGCATTATTGATTACACCAGAAGGCGGCGTACTCGTAGCCACGCCAAAAAGTAAAGCTTCAGAAAACACATTTAATCTTACTTCCAAAATCATTCTAAAAGAAGATGCATCAGGTGAAAGTGAAAGTGTTTTGGAAACGAATGGAGAATACAAAGAAGAAATTATAGAGAATGTAATGAATGAAAAAAAAGATGATCAAAAAGAATATTTAGTCGGCCAATTGGGGTTTTTACAACCAGATGAATTTGAACTTTCAAACAGCAGTGATAATAATTTAGCCAAAACTTCTTTTAATTTAAAAATCGAAAAAGTTCCTGAATTTACGGCAGGCAGCAAAATGTTTTTGAATCCAAGAATTTATAAGATATGGAATTATACTTTACCATCCACCGAAAAAAGAACCAAATCTTATTATTGTCCTTTCCCTTTTATCAAAACTGACACAACTGTTTATCAGCTTCCGGAGAATTATACTGTTGATAATCTTCCCAAAGGAAGAGATACGAAATTTGAATATGGATCTTTTAGGACAAATTACGTTTACGATGAACAAGCAAATACCATCACATCCATTGCTTTTCTTGAACTTTCGCACAATGTAATTCCGGCAGAAAAATTTGCAGAAGCCCGCAAATTTTTTAGCAATGTAATTGAAGAATACACTGAAAAAATTGTCGTGAAGAAGAAATAGAAATCAAGGTTTTTTGGTTGCTTGCTGAAGAATTGTTTTAGGAAAACATGATAATATTTCAAGAACAAAATTGTGATTATTTGTTTGTTTATTGAAGAATGAATTTTACCAGGCGTCAATAATTTTTTCGGTTCTTTTAAATCTTTGTGCATTGAATGGAGCTCCAAGCAATCCTCCAAAACCAACGCGATAGGTATAAACCGGCTTAAATCCATTTTGAAAACTGGTTACAAAATCGATTCTGAAGATTTTAAAAATATTTTCCAGACCCACAAATACTTCAGCGTATCTTGTATTCGGATTGATGTAAAGCGCATTGGTTCCTTCAACCAGGTTCCAGTTTAGCTTTTTCAGTAAAGGAACTATATTAGTAATTAAACCATTAGAATGATGCTCAAATAGAAACTCTGTGTAGAAAGGAGCATCATTACTAAATTCATAATTAGAAGCAACCTGTAACGATCTTACATATTCACCGGCGATGTGAGAAAAACTTGCATAGAAATGTTTATAATCCTGCGCGAAGACTGATTTTTTGTTTAAAAATCCACCAAAAGTTATACTATATTTTATTGATCCGGCTAATTTTAAATTCGCATTATCAGCAATATTCAAAGACCATTTATCATAATCCACATCGCTGCCAAAAATGTTTTTTATTCCTTTTGTATAACCGAACGTAAACGTTGGGTATTGGGAACCAATTGCCATTTTATTTTTTGGAAATTCAATATAACGCTGTCCTGGCGTAGCGCTCACAGATGCATGCAAAAGAACTGCCTGGTGCCTTGTGAATTGTGAAGACATAATTTCTACCGGATAATTTGGAGTAAGCCTGCTTTTCCATTTATCATTTAAGACAAAATCTGTGGTGTTATTCAATGGCAAACGGTCTTCATATTCTCCTTCGAGCAGGAAAGATATACCACTCTCCCACTTCTTTTGAAAACCGCTTTTTGCAAAATAATTCTCATATATTTTCATGTCATTTCTTCCATACAATAAAGTACCAATGCTATTACCCAATCCTGTAATATTACTTTCTTTGAAAAACTGGCTTACCCGCTTTCCACCAGCAATAAAAAATGACTGATTCTTCATTTTTTTATCCGGATCAAAATCTTCCTTGCTGGTAAATTTCAAACCGGCCCAGGGATTCAGATGATGGTTATTAAATCCATATCGTGCATCGGCAATAAAGCTGATCTCGGTTTTTAGTTTCTTAAAATTCCTAGACAAAACCAATGATGGATTAATTGCCACACCTTCCACCGTGTTATATTGTACGGTTTTTAACAGCGGGTCGAACTTGATTTGATAATCTTCATTATAACTAAAATGGGTGCGGTTAACCCCACTCCACAAAAGTTGCCAAAGCGTTACGGATCCTTGTTTTTTTCTGAGTGAATCAATATTTTTTTCGATCGAATCTTTGCGGGCCGCAAAAGCGCTGTCTTTGGTTTTGTAATCTTTTATTTCTTCAGGTTCCAGGGGTACCGGTCGGATAGAATCCCAATATGAATGCGGCTTTTTATTTACAGCGGTATCATATTTTATCACAACGCGATTAAAATAATCTTTAGGAAAATCCGGATTCAGATTATATTTAGAATAAACATTTACAAAATTACCTTCTGCTTTCAATCCAAGCTGATCAAAACTAAAATGCAAGACCTGGTTTTTAATTCTCCAAATGTCTTTTTCAACCGGAACAAAAAGCTGGGAAATTTGTAAAGTATCTAAAATTTGTAGTTGCGATTTTTGGGTAAGCGAAAGATTACAGCTATAAATACGCCAGTCGTTTTCAATAATATTGATGATACCCGAAAACAGCGGTTCATAATTTCGTTTAGGCGTTACCGTTATCACATTCACTTCATTTCCATCCTCAAAAAAACTTCCGAGAAACTTATATTTATAATAATTCAAAGCGCCGTCAGCTATTGGAGAAATGAAGCCACGCGGATTTAATTGGGAAGCAAAAACGCTTACGTTATTATTATAAAAATCAATAAAAACGGGGAAATCAAATCCAAATCCATTGCTTCCGCTTACCCGGCTGGAGATCACTTCCAATTTAAATTTATCCGGTTCCAGGGCAGAAACCTTCGTTACAGATTCGGACAAATAAATAATTCCTTTTCCGGAAGAATCAATACCCATGTCGGTTCGTTCTTCCTCCGGGATTTTTTGTCCGAAAATTTTATGAGGAAGACTTTTTAGCCTGATCAAACCTTTAATATAAACCTCTGCCTGGAAAGCTTTTACCTGGTTTTCATAAAAGGGTCTCTTTTTTATCGCCTGGCGTATAATTTCGTAAGCAGGATCTTCTCCGTTTCCTTTAATAATTACCTCTTTTAAAGTTAGTTTCTGAACCGTTAAAACAAAATTTATTGTTTGATCTTTTGAGTTTACAGACACCGTTTTTTCCTGTGAGGCATAGCCAACATAATAACTAACCAAAGTATATTTGCCGGGAGTAAGAGAGATGCTGTATTCACCATGATTATTGGCTGTAACGCCCATTGGCGTTCCTTTTACGAGAATAGAAGCAAAAGGCAACGGATTCCCATCTGCATCCTTCACAGTTCCTTCAATCTTCTGGGCTGATGCGGTCAATACATTTAAAATAAAACAAACCAATAAAAGCTTTTGCATAAACGAAATAAGTTCTAAAAAGCTATGAAGATATGGAATGGGAAAAGATAAGAACAATAAAATCCAATTAATTTATCACCTCCAAGCTGATTTTTTAAAATTCAATTTTAAAACGCAGGCATTTATTATGCGGAATGATTATCTCCGGTAAAAAACCGGTTTTTTAAAATTTCGCGTGACAATTTTCTTTAACGTTTTATTTTCCAAAAGCAGCAAAAACACCCGTTTATAAGTTCATAATTAATCATTTAATGGTTACCGTTTTCTTACCTTTGCATTCCTTTTTTAAAATTATTTTCTTAAATGAAGAACATCAGGAATTTTTGCATAATTGCGCATATTGATCATGGCAAAAGCACGCTTGCCGACCTTTTGCTGTATTTTACGCACACAGTAAACGACCGCGAAATGCAGGCACAGGTTCTTGATAATATGGATCTGGAAAGAGAAAAAGGAATTACCATAAAAAGCCACGCGATTCAAATCAATTATAAGTATGAGGGCGTGGAATATATTTTGAACTTAATAGATACCCCGGGCCATGTGGATTTTAGCTATGAAGTAAGCCGGGCGTTGGCTGCGTGCGAAGGAGCTTTGCTTTTGGTGGATGCTACCCAAGGTATCCAGGCGCAAACAATTTCCAATTTATACCTGGCAATTGATAATGATTTGGAGATCATTCCGGTGTTGAATAAAATAGATATGGATGGTGCTATGATCGGAGAAGTGGAAGATCAGATCATAGAATTGATCGGTTGCAAACAGGAAGATATTTTGCATGCAAGCGCTAAAACGGGCGTGGGAATTGAAGAAATTTTAGCCGCAATTATTACCCGCATTCCGGCGCCCAAAGGTGATGAAAATGCACCGTTACAGGCTTTGATATTTGATAGTGTTTTTAACAGCTTCCGTGGAATTATTGTTTATTACCGGGTATTTAATGGCATTTTAAAGAAGAACGACAAAATCAAATTTTCAAATACCGGAAAAGAATATAACGCAGATGAAGTAGGCATTTTGAAAATGGGCATGATGCCCAAAAACGAAGTTAAAGCCGGCGATGTAGGTTATGTAATCACCGGAATTAAAAATGCAAAAGAAGTAAAAGTAGGCGACACGATTACCACTACTGCTAATCCTTGTACAGAGTCTATTAAAGGTTTTGAAGAAGTAAAACCCAGGGTTTTTGCAGGAATATTTCCGGTGAATACAGATGAATTTGAAGAGCTGAGAGATTGTATGGAAAAGTTGCAACTGAACGATGCCTCACTCACTTTTGAACTGGAAACGTCCCAGGCATTGGGATTTGGCTTTCGTTGCGGATTTCTTGGAATGCTTCACATGGAAATAATCCAGGAAAGGTTGGAACGTGAATTTAACCAAACGGTCATCACAACTGTTCCGAACGTTAGTTTCAATGCTTATACCACAAGAGGCGAAAAGATCATTGTAAATAATCCTTCTCAAATGCCTGATCCAACACGTATTGAGAAAATAGAAGAACCTTTTATTAAAGCGCAAATCATTACGAAACCCGATTATATTTGCAATATCATTACGCTTTGTATCGGGAAAAGGGGAATACTTACCAACCAGGGATATTTAACGCCAACCCGCGTGGAGCTTAGCTTTGAAATGCCATTGACAGAAATTGTTTTCGATTTTTATGACCGGTTAAAAAGCGTAACCCGCGGTTATGCATCGTTCGATTATCATCCCATCGGGTACCGTGAAAGTGATATTGTAAAAATGGATATTTTGCTGAATGGAGATAAAGTTGATGCGTTAAGTTCATTAATTCATCGCTCACGTTCACAGGATTTTGGAAGAAAACTTTGCGAAAAATTAAAAGATTTGGTTCCACGCCAACAATTCCAGATTGCTATCCAGGCTGCGATTGGCTCTAAAATAATTTCGCGTGAAAACATCAGTGCGATAAGAAAAGATGTGACGGCCAAATGTTACGGAGGCGACATCAGCCGGAAAAGAAAATTATTGGAAAAACAAAAAGAAGGTAAAAAAAGAATGAAGCAGATTGGCAATGTAGAAGTGCCACAGGAAGCCTTTCTGGCAGTACTGAAACTCGATGAATAGATGCCACTGCAGTAAAACAATAAATAATCACGATTTGTACTTTCAAATCGCACATATTTATTTTCAATAAAAATCATTACTTTTCAAAAAAATAATATATGCCTTCGATAGCTTTAAATAAAGAAATGAATATTGAGGTCAAAGTTTGCCTCATAAGTAAAGGAAATGACGAGCCGTTAACCGGAAGTCAATATTCCGTTCGACTTTATGACAAAGATGTTTTTAATGATGATTATTTAGGAGAAAGCGTTCCGGATGAAGACGGCGTGGCAAAGTTTCTTCTCTCGCAAGGCGATTTTTCACAACCCCTTAATCTTGATAATAAACCGGATTTTTATTTTGTGGTGTATAAAAACCAACAGCAGATATTTAAAAGTAAGGTCATGTCTAATCTTGATCTTTCAAATATTGAAGAATTCATTATGAAAGAAGGCGAAGTGGTAGACCTTGGGACTTTTTTGATAGAGGGTTAACCTGCTGATTTAGTACTTTGCTAAAGAAGGAAATGAGAACTTCAATTATTTGTTTCTTTACTGATTAACGCTTAATTCTTAATTCTTAATCCAAATAATTAACTAATTAAATGCCCGCCATTTCTTACAAACATTTTACGATTGGAATAGAAGAAGAATACATGGTTTTGGATCCTGTAACACGTGAATTAAAAAGTCATGAGCAAAAGATTGTACAGGAAGGTGAAAAAATTATTAAGGATAAAGTAAAAGCAGAAATGCATCAGGCTGTAGTGGAAGTGGGCACAGATGTTTGCCAGGATATTGATGACGCGTATGTTGATGTAGCCAACCTCAGAAAAACGATTTCAAATATTGCCGGCGATCTTGGCTTATGGGTGGCAGCATCCGGCACACATCCTTTCAGTCATTGGGAGAGTCAATTGATCACTGACCACGCACGTTACAGCGATATTGTAAAGGAATTGCAGGAAGCCGCCAGAAGCAATTTAATTTTTGGTTTACATGTACACGTAGGCATGGAAAACCGTGAAATGGCGATTCACATTGCCAATTCAGCAAGATATTTTTTACCACATATTTTTGCACTAAGCACCAACTCGCCTTTTTGGGAAGGAAGGCAAACCGGCTATAAATCATTTCGCACAAAGATCTTTGATAAATTCCCACGCACCGGCATTCCCGATTTTTTTGAAAGCATTGAGGCATATGATAATTATATAAAGATCCTGGTAAAAACAAATTGCATCGACAATGCAAAGAAGATCTGGTGGGACTTAAGAGTTCACCCATTTTTCAACACAGTAGAATTTAGAATTTGCGATGTGCCATTGACCGTTCAGGAAACGATAACGATTGCCGCTTTATTCCAGGGAATTTGCGCAAAGCTTTACAAATTGCGCACTCAAAATCTCAATTTTATTATTTATCCAAGAATGCTTATCAATGAAAACAAATGGCGTGCAAGCCGCTATGGAATAGAAGGCAGCATGATCGATTTTGGAAAAGAAACCGAAGTAAACACGCGTGTTTTAATTTACGAATTGCTCGATTTCATTGATGATGTAGCAAGTCCGCTGGGAATTAAAAATACAATTGGCTATGTACATAAAATTCTGGAAGAAGGAACCGGCGCCGACAGGCAATTAAAAGTTTTTGAAGGAACTCAAAGCTTGCCGGCGGTTGTGGATTATATACATGCGCAATTTTTAAATGGCCTGTAATGGTAAAATTTGAAAAGATTAATTCCTGCGGCTTATATTTTTTCTAAGAATTTTTTATCTGATGATTTACTTTCATCATGAACTTTTTACTTTGTTCAATTGCGTCCATCACTTTTTCTAAAATCTCTTCAATTGGCTCTTCATAAGTAAGTTGCAGCGGTTCTTTAAATTGTACAGAAAGCAACGAGCCTTTCTTTTTAAATTTCAATCCTTTTTTATTAAAAGCTCGCCAAAAACCATTGATGACCACTGGTACAACAATTGGCTTTTCATGTTTGATTATAAATGCCGTTCCTTTTCTTCCGGGTGCAAACGGTTTGGTAGTTCCTTGCGGAAAAGTAATGACCCAGTTATCTTTTAAAGCGGTTGATATCTTCCTGGTATCGCTTGTTTCTAATCCACGTCTTACTTCTTTTCCTTCAGACACCCATGTTCTTTTAACCGTAATAGCGCCGCCCCATGTAAAAAAACGGCTGAGCCAGCTTTTTTTCATAGTTTCTGCAGCTGCTACAAAATATACCCGGGTAAATGGATTTAGTAAATAAACCGGGATCCCTAATTTATTTTTTTTACCCCATTTTACTGCACAAAAAATGTGAAGAAAAGTGATGACATCAGCAAAGTAAGTCTGATGATTACTGACAAATAATACACTCTTTCTCGGAAGATTTTCAATGTTTTCTGTTCCGGTAATTTTCAATTTATTTACCCAAACAAGTCCGGGATAAGTGATCACACCAATAATAAAATAAACTATTGATTTTATAAAATGACTTTCTTGTAAACTTTTAATCCATTTCTTCATTCAATTTATTTTAAGATGCAGTGCTTGCAATTTAATAATTACCTTTTAATAACAAACAAGCGATTTGTTGGCATGAATTTTACTGAAATTTTCAAAAATAATGATCATGAAAAAACTACTTGGAATACTGATAATTGCATCTACACTTTGTGCAAATAAAACAATGGCGCAAATACAAAGAGGTAATGTTTTGGTGGGAGGAGATATCGCCAAATTCAATTTAGACCTTGGTGGTGGAGGCGCATTTCAAACGACGATCGATCCGAAAATCGCTTTTTTTCTTAAAGACAATTTAGCCCTTGGAGCTTACATTGATTTTGGCTTGGCAACTGCAAAAGGCGCGGGAACAACGACGAATTACGGTGTGGGCGCCTTGGGCAGATATTATATAAACGATCCAAAAACAAATGTATTAAAACATGGACGACTGTTTTTTGAAGGAAATGTAGGACTTGAAGGAATCAGCGTTTCAAGCGGTGCAAATACTACCGGTTTGGGAATTGGAATCGGACCAGGTTACGCGTATTTTATTACCCCTAATATTGGGCTTGAAACCTTGTTAAAATATAATGGTATTGTCGGTTTTGGAAGCCAGGCGTATACCAGTAGCCTGAACCTTGGGATTGGCTTCCAGATTTACCTTTCCAACAGAAAGGCACAAACACTCATTAATGAAGTGAAATAAAATAGCACGAGTATTGAAAAAACAATCTAAAGTGTAGAAGCAATTCTATACTTTTTTTGTTTGCCATCACTATATTTTCCTGTCGCTTTTTCTTTTCTCATCATCCATTTATTAGTAAGCATAATCGCATATTTCGTTACCTTTGCACTCCCAAATAAAATTTTGGATTTTCGATTGCACAATATTTATAATTAAAATGCTGATAAGCAGGATTCGTTTGAATACAGCAACAACAAATTTACCTGCTAAAAAATAATGGATACAGAAAACAAAGAAGCAAACCAGGAGAGCCAGGAATCACAGGAAATTTTGGAAAGCCCGAAACCTCAGGGAGGTATTGAAGGTGTTCCTTTTCCTGAATTTCCGGAAACAGAATCAACAGTAGCTGCTACTGAACCACAGCCGACAGACGAGCAGGTTCACGAAGAAGCGCTATCTACCCCCCATGATGATTTTGACTGGAGCATTGACAAAAGAAATGTGACTTCATACAACAAATCTGAAAGAGAAAAGTATGATGAAGTTTACGACAAAACTTTTAAACAAATCAACGATGGTGAAATGGTTAATGGAACGGTAGTGGCCATGACCAAAACAGACGTTGTTGTGAATATAGGTTTTAAAAGTGATGGCTTGGTTGGGTTGAATGAATTTCGCGATATGCCCAATCTAAAAGTCGGTGATGAAGTGGAAGTAATGGTTGCAGAAAAAGAAGATAAAGACGGTAATCTGCACTTAAGCCGCAAACAAGCGCGCACAACACGTGCGTGGGAAAGAATCGTCGACATGCACAAAACCGGCGAAATCGTTACCGGTCTTGTTACCAGCAAAACCAAAGGCGGCCTTATTGTGGATGTTTTTGGAATGGAAACATTCTTACCAGGTTCTCAGATCGATGTGAAACCTGTTACAGATTACGATCAGTTTGTTGGAAAAACGATGGAATTCAAAGTGGTGAAAATTAATGAAGCCATTAAGAATGCAGTTGTATCTCACAAAGCGCTTATCGAAAGCGATATCGAACAACAACGCGCTGAAATTATCGGCAAACTGGAAAAAGGGCAAGTTTTGGAAGGAACCATCAAGAATATCACCGATTTCGGTGCATTCCTCGACCTTGGCGGCTTAGATGGTTTACTTTACATAACAGATATCAGCTGGGGACGCATCAATCATCCAAGTGAAGTGTTGAAACTGGATCAAAAACTGAACGTTGTTGTTCTTGATTTTGATGATGACAAAAAACGTATCAGCCTTGGTTTAAAACAATTAACTCCGCATCCTTGGGATACCTTGCCTGAAAACATTAAAGAAGGCGAAATCGTAAAAGGAAAAGTAGTAAACATCGAAGATTACGGCGCATTCCTCGAAATTTATCCGGGAGTTGAAGGCTTGGTTCACGTAAGCGAAATTACCTGGGCGAATACGCCAATCAACGCAAAAGAATTCTTCAAATTAGGCGACGAATACGAAGCTAAAATTGTAACGCTAAGCAAAGAAGATCGTAAGATGAGTCTTTCTATCAAACAAATGACAGAAGATCCATGGAATACTATTGAAATGCAATTCCCTGCTGGCAGCAAACACAAAGGTTTGGTGAAAAACATTACTCCATATGGTGTCTTTGTTGAACTTTCTCCGGGCATTGGCGGCATGATCCACATCAGCGATCTGAGCTGGTTGAAACGCTTTAATAACCCGAATGAATACACAAAAGTTGGCGAAACCATTGATGTGATCATTATGAGCATCGACAAAGAAAACCGCAAACTTCAGCTCGGTCACAAACAGATCGAAGAAGATCCGTGGAATTCTTTGGAAGAAACATTCCCAGTTGGAAGCATTCATGAAGGAACCGTTACCCGTCGTGATGACAAAGGCGCCACCGTTCAGCTTCCTTACGGATTAGAAGGATTTGCTCCGGCACGCCACCTGCGTCGTGAAGACGATAAAGTGATCGGTTTGGACGAAATTGCTCCGTTTATGGTAATCGAATTTGACCGCAATGATAAAAAGATCATTCTTAGCCACAGTCGCATTTGGGAAAAAGAAAGAGCTGAAGAAAAAAATGCTCAGTTGAATGAGAAGAGAGCCGATGCAGAAACAACTAAAAAAGCCGTAAAGAATATTCAAAGTAAAGTTGAGAAGACCACTTTAGGCGATTTGGGAGTTTTAGCTGACCTGAAAAAGAAAATGGACAATGAAAATCAGGAAGCTCCCCAATCAAAACCAAAAGCTGAAGCACCTGCTGAAACAGAAGCCAAAAAAGCTTCTGCTAAAAAGAAGAAAGAGGAAGAAAAACCAGATGCAGAAGTAAAAGCGGAAGCGACCCTGGCAGAAACTCCTGCCCCACCTGCAAATGAGCCGAAGCAAATAGAAGCAGAAGCAGAAAAAGCAAGTGAAAAAGAAACAAAATCAGAAGATAACGCCTAGTTAGTTTCTTAATTTCATCAAAAATCCCGTTACAAATTGTAGCGGGATTTTTTTTGCCTGGAGACTATACTTTTTGTAACTAAGATTAAAATCAAAATCACGATTATTTACTGCTTTGCTGGTAATTAAATTCTTATAAAAATTCTTCTTCTTTCGACATTTATTCGTGGAACGATTTCCGATTTTTCAATGCATTTTATGGCATGCTATTTATGGCTTATAACCATAAATCTAAGTATTATGAAAGCAAAAACCATCGCAATATTCATTTCCGGATTTTTTATTTCCAACTGCGTTTTTTCTCAGGATACATCTCAAAATCAAAAACTATCGCAGGACAGAACTTATGAACCGGCACAATCCGCACCTCTGCCAAATGAGTACTCCACTCCTCAGCCACACATTTACAGAGACACCAGGTTAGGAAGCAGTTCTCCATTGTACAATACCTATAAAAAAAATGATTACGGCGCTGGGGCAATTACCACCAACCCAAATAAAGGAAATGGAAGCACTTCTACCGAAACATATCCTGCAACAAATTCTTCACAAAAAAGCCCCATCTACAGAGATACGAGATTGGGTAGCAGTTCACCCTTATATAATACTTATCAAAAAAATGATTATGGAGCAGGAGCAATTACTACTAATCCAAACAAAGGTGGTGGTGGAAGTTTTACTCCCCCTTCAGAAACTATCACTGCAACACCACAGCCCGATAGCTTACAAAATAATCACAATAGTGTAACAACAAGTCCTCAAAAACATTAAAAACGAAAAATGCCCTTTACTGCAATTGCATTTCGAACATTTTCGGCCAATCTTTGCCGGTGATGTATAATTTTTTTGTTGTGCTGTCATAGGCAATGCCGTTCAAAACTGCATCACCACTCACTTGTACTCCTGGGTCATATTGTTGAAGTAGTCCTGTAAGATCCATTCTCCCAACTACATAACCATTTGAAGTATCTATTTTTACAATATCATTTGTAAGCCACCGGTTTGCAAAAATGTATCCGTTTATCAATTCAAGTTCGTTGAGACTGTCAACTTCCCCGGTGTTGTCTGCAACGGTGAGTATCTTATTGATTTTCATCTCCTTTTTATTTTCGTCCGGCTGCACAAAATATAAATGAGACGATCCATCGCTTATAATAATATTGGTTCCGTCATTGGTAGCACCCCAGCCTTGCCGGTTCCAGGTGAGGGTAGTTATGGGATGCGAGATATCGTTTAAATTATAAACAAAAATCTTATGATTTTGCCAGGTAAGCTGGTAAATCTTGTTTTTAAAAATGGTAATTCCTTCACCAAAAATTGAAGTATCCGGAATCAGGTAATTTTTTTCAATTTGACCTGTTTTTATATCTACAACACGCAAATTGGATGTCCCCCATTCTCCTGTGCCCTCATAAAGTTTTCCTTTATAAAATTCAAGACCTTGTGTGTAAGCTTTCGGATCATGCGGATATACCGCGTCCACTTTATACATAATAGCAGCAGGTGGTGGAATGTTGTTTACTTTGGGCGCCGGAAGTGAGTTGTCATAGCTAGGAGAAGACGAATTATCGCAGGAAAAAAGAAATAAAATAGCAGCACCTGCCAGAAATTTATGAATCATTTTATGGTTTTATAAAATGTAAAAATAATAAACACCCGGTTTAAATGATCCTTTAGAAAAATAAAGCGTGAAAAATTTCGGAGTTTGAAAAATATACTCTTTATTTGCGTCCGAAACCTCTGTTATCTGTAATAACATTTAATCCTCTTTTTATTGTTTAAAAATAATAGTGGTTTTTATCTAATTCGCATTATCCTTGTAAAATAACCGGAACCATCCCTATGTAATCCCGCTATTGTTCATATGCTCAATGAAAATTGAGTTTTTACAAGGGAATACATGAAAATTTTTCTTACAATTGTTAGTTTAACTATTGTTTTTTACACATCCGCTCAACGTTGCGGAACTCCTGAATATTTGCAAAACCACTCTGTAAATAAAAGTATAACGCAAAGAACTGCAACTGAAAAAGCCGGCAGTCGCGATACTTTAAAAGATGAAGTGATCATTATTCCGGTAGTTGTGCATGTCCTTTATAATACTCAGCAGCAGAACATCAGCGATGCGCAGATCCTTTCTCAAATAAATTCTTTGAACCAGGACTATAGAAGACTAAATGCTGATACTGCAAAGACACCTGAGCCTTTCAAGAAAGTAGCGGCTGATGTGCGTATTCAATTTTGCCTGGCAAAAGTAGATCCGCAGGGCTATTATACAACCGGTATTGTTCGCAAATATACCAAAATGGAATTTTTTCAGAATGACGATAAAATGAAGTTTTCCTCACAGGGAGGCGATGATGCCTGGGATGCTACTAAATATCTAAACTTATGGGTTTGTAATCTGTTCAATCTCACTTTAGGTTATGGTGTATTACCCGGAAGTCCATTGCAAAAAGACGGAGTTGTTATTAAATATAATGTTTTTGGAACCGTCGGAAATTTATTAGCTCCTTATAACAAAGGCCGCACTGCAACTCATGAAATTGGCCACTGGCTTGGCCTAAAACACTTATGGGGCGACAGTTCCTGTGGCGATGATGGCATCGAAGATACTCCCCCACAGCAAGCTGGCAATTATGGTTGTTCCTCTTTTCCGCATCTGTCCCAATGTTCCATAAATAGTTACGGCGACATGTTTATGAATTATATGGATTTTTCTAATGATGCCTGCATGAATTTGTTTACACAAGGCCAAAAAGCAGAAATGAGAAGTTTGTTTGCTTCAGGCGGACTCAGAAATTCATTCTTAAATTCTACCGTTTGTGATAGCTCGAATGCGGAAGCAGGACCACTTCCCAAACCTATCGATTCAGTATTAAAAATCATTATTTATCCAAATCCGTTTAATAACGTAATTTATGTTACTGCAAATCAGGACAAAGATATCGTTGGAAAGGTTTTAAAATTATACAGCATTACAGGAAAATTATATTTAAAACAAACCATCGAATCCGCCAATACTGTTGCGAATGTGAATAATCTTCCATCCGGAATATATATCCTAAAAATTCAGGGGAAAAATGACGAGCATGTTTATAAAGTGGTGAAGGTGGGAGGTCAGTAATGAATTCTAAATGGTAAATTGCAATGCCAGAAAGAAAATAATATCATTTATTTTTTATTCACCAAAAAGCAAATAGAAATCACCATATTTCTTGTTTGACTAAGTCAATTGACAAGGGGCATAATTAAAAGAAACAAATGGCCTTCAAGGCCTTCAGCTTTTATTTTACTGCAGTTATCCACCAGGTATTTCCAAAAGGATCTTTGATGCCTCCTCCCCTTCCATAAGATTCATTCGTAATTTCTTTTACAATTGAAGCGCCCTGACGCATCGCGTTTTCAAAAGTTTCGTCTGCATTATCTACATAAATGAAAAGGCTTGCGGTAGAAGGTGGATAATCTTCAGTGGCATCGGCGAACATTATAGTGCTATCGTTCCCAATCATGATTTCTGCGTGCCTGATAACATTTTCATCGCGCAGATTTATAAACATTTTCCTCGCGCCAAAAACCTTTTGAGTAAATAAAATAAATGCTGCAGCATTTTCAAGAATTAAATACGGCATTACGGTCTGATTGTTCTGCGGAATTTTCATTTGTGCTATATTAATTGTTTATATAAAAATACAATTTACTATTTCTGACAGTATTAATACAAAAAGGAAATTGATGTTATTTCTCGGTTTACTGTTGAATTTAAAGCTACAAATTGGTATTATAAAAAAGACCGGCAAAAACCGGCCTTTTAAATTTAACCCATAAAATTATTTTAATAACCTGGATTTTGTTTGAGGTTGGGATTCGCAGCCAAAGCTTGTGACGGGATTGGGAAAACCAGGTTTTTAGGATCATCAGTTGGTTTGTACTGCCAGGTTTTCAGATAAACTCCAAAGCGAATTAAATCTGTCCTTCTGAAACTTTCCCAATACAATTCCCTACCTCTTTCAGCTAAAAGAGTAGAGGGATCATCAACATTATTAGGATTTACAAGAGGCATAGAAGCAACTGCAGTAGCTCCGCGGGCCGCTCTTAAACCATTTATCAAGGCAAGAGCGCCTGCAATGTCAGGAGAAGCAGCCCTCATTTTCGCTTCGGCCACCATTAGTACGACATCCGGATATCTGAAAAGCATTTGCCAGTTGCCTGCAGGCCCCGAATAATATTTTCCACCATTTGTAAAATCAGGTACATATTTCACTACTCTTATTCCAGTAACTTCAAGATTAGAGCCGGTTTCAATCATATTGGCGGCAATTTGAGGGGTATATGCCAATGGATTGCCATTCCTATCTTTTATTGGATCGCCCTTTTCATTATATTGTTGGCCCACCAGAAAACCAGGTCTTATTCCTGAATAAGGTGTTGAATTCACATTATACCGATGTCCTATCCGCTGGTCTAAAGTACTGTCGCTGCGACTGTAGGTGGTAACCCCGGTCGTGCTAAAAGTATTATAAAAATCACTTATAGTGCTAAACCCATTCCAGCCGGCATTTGGATTATCAGGAGTATAAGAATTATAATGCAGGGTCATCATCCACCGTGCTTCAATATTTGCATGATTGGTATTAACACCTGATTGATTTGGATAAGCAAAAATTGCTTCTTTCGATGTGCTGCTGTTAGAAACAGAGAAATTATCAAAATAATTAGGAGTATAAGAATATTTATGACTATTGATAATAGCATTTCCCAAAGTAATCACCTGCTGCATATCAGCATCTGCAAAAGTGGGAGCAGCGCGATTTATAAAAGCTCCCTTCTGCAAAAGGCAATGCATCAGCAAGACATTAGCAGCATCTGGAGTAGCAGCCGTGATCGGATTATCAGCAGGTAGATCCGGAATAATTGCATTTAACTCACTAATGATGAAATTGATACCATCAGCTCCGGCTTTAACTTCAGGTGCATTTAACAAATTATCGCCCGGATTTCTAAAAGGAAATTGTCCATATAGATCAAGGATGTAATAAAGTGCATAGGCTCTTAAAAATCTTGCTTCAGCAGCCTGTGATTTTGTAGGATTAAACGCAAGCACATTGGTAGCATCAAAATTTAACTTGTTTAAACTATTGAACACATTCAATATTTGTTGGTGATCCGCATTCCAGGTATGAGCATGCAAAACTCTCCAGACACCATTATCGTCCCAATCTCCTCCCCTTGTAGGTACCAATGATTCATCAGTAGTATTTTCTTCAAGAGAAAAAACCTGATCCTGGCTGCTAAAAGTACCTGCGATGTCCGCATAAGCAGCCTTAAGTAACAACCCCGTTCCTTGTGCTCCTAATGCTGTTGACGTTTGTTGATTGGTCAACCTGGAATTCAGGCTCTCATTAAGTTTCGTACATCCGGCAATCACAATTACCAGAGGTAAAGCTAGTTTTATTATTTTATTATATCGTAACATAACACTTTATTTAAAATGAATTATAAATTAAAATTAAGACCAAATGAAATGATTCTCGGAGTTGGATAAGGTACATATTCAATAGACCTTGATGGATATCCATTGTTAGTCTTATCCACGTTCACCTCAGGATCAAATCCGGTGAATTTGGTTATGACAAATAAATTGGTACCGGTAACAAACACATTCAAATCTTTAACATATTTGCCGATATTACCGATATTGTAACGAATCGTCGCATTTCTTAATTTAAAATAATTACCGCTTTCTAAAAATCTCGAAGACACTCCAACGCCGCTGCTTGTTTTCTCCTTTGAGTTGTAAGCAGCTAAATCAATATTTCTTCCCTTTGAGATTCCACCAATATTGGTTACTGATGTTGCGGTGTTGTTATAAATTACATATCCACCCGCACCACCACCGTTAATATTCACGGTGAGCTTTTTATAACGCAGATCTAAATTTGCTCCAAATAACGTATGCGGATTTGGATCACCTGAATAAACAGGATTTGCGCCTATTATTTGATTACCACTTGAATCAAAACCACCAAATGGTTTCAAATAAAATTCATTAACCGGTTGATTGTTTGTAATAATTTGAGATAGAGCCGCTGATACGCCTTGACCGCTTATTTGACCGGTAACAATAGAAAGGGCATTTTTGGTTCCTGGTGCATAAAAATTGGTCAATTCATTCTTGTTAAATGCAATATTGAATCCAAGGGTTAAATCAAAGTCCGGCTTCTGTATCACCGAACCAGTCAATCCAATTTCAACACCTTTATTGATTAGATTGCCCGGTATGTTTATGTAATAAATGGAGGCAGGTGCCGGTTGAATAGCTGTGCTCTGAAAGAGGATATTTGTGGTATTTTTATTATAATAATCAAAAGAACCGAATAACCTTCCTTTAAGGAAAGAAAAATCAATTCCGGCATCATAAGATGTAGTTTGTTCCCATTTTAAATTTGGATTAGCAACATTTAGCTGTCCGGCTGTATTATATGCAGAAAAACCAAATTGCTCCTGTGAAGCTCCTGCGGGAAATTCCTGGTTACCTGTAATTCCCCATGACCCTCTCACACCTAAAGTAGTAAAAATCGAATTATCCTTCATAAAATCTTCATTACTGATAAGCCATTTCGCTCCTACGGATGGGAAATATCCATATTTATTATTCTTTCCAAATTTTGTAGAACCATCAGCACGCATTGTGGCGGTTAAAAAATACTTGTCAGAATAATTCAAATTAACTCTTGCAAAATAAGATTGCAGCTCTGTGGTAGGATCTACATAAGTAGATGGAGCATTTTGAGTATTTCCGTTTGCTAATATACTTGTATACGGAAAGGATACAAGGTTCATCTGATCCAAATTGGTGTTAAATCCTGATGCAGAAAAGCTGGAATTTGCAAAATCTGATTTCCAATACTCATAACCAAGCAAGGCTTCAAAATGAAGTTTATTAAAATCGGTTATATAATTTAAGGTGTGGGTAAAAGTTTGGGAGGTTAAAATCTGATCGGAAATTGCTCCAAATCCCAATCCGGAAATTCCCGGATAGCCCTTTAGGAATCCGTTTATGTTAGTATTTCTTTTTCCGGCAGAATGATCAATTGCATATAAAAATTTATATGTCAATGACGGTAAGATTTTATAGCTCGCTGAAATATTTGCCAGTGTCGTATTCACATTTGTTTCATCTGATGTAGCGGCTAATAAAGCCAACGGATTTCCTGAACCATTTGATGGATAAATATAAACTCCGTTGTTATCGGTAAATGCGGTAGTGGGATTCCAGCTTAAAGCCGAACTAATTAAATTCCCCTGGGAACCTGCAGTACTTGAAATTAAAGAAGCGTTATCAGAAGTATGAGCCGCTATCACATTAAAATCAATGCTTAGCTTTTGATCAAGAAAATAATATTGTCCTGCAAATGTTCCAATATATTTATCCAGGTTGGTTGTTTTAATAAAGCCATTAAATTTGGAAGCAAGAAAAGATGCCCTGAATTTTCCTGTTTCATTGCCTCCACTTAGGGCCAGACTATAATTTTGAGATAATTTGGATTGTGTGATTGCTTTTAAAGCATCAACAGTTTTCCCGTTATCCAGAGAAGTACTCATGGTGTCCAAATTATATTTCTTTAGAGCGCTTCTAAACTGGCTAGCAGTTAATACATCAAATTTTTTCATGTAGCCTGCCGGTGTTGAAAAGCTGGTATTAAACTCAAGCCTTGTACCACTTGAAACTGCTCTTTTAGTAGTAATAATGATTACCCCATTAGCGCCACGTGAACCGTAAATTGCAGTAGCAGAGGCATCTTTTAAAACATCCATCTGTGCAATGTCGTTTGGATTGATAAATAATAATGGATTTACATCCGGTGTTGTACCAAAACCGCCTGTTCCAAGAGTAACGCTTGGTCTTGCTGATCTTCCATCAAGAGGCACCCCATCAATTACATATAAAGGATTATTACCAGCACGAATTGAATTATTACCTCTGATTACAACGGTAGTAACAGAACCGGGCATTCCGCTGTTATTGGTTATTTCCAGCCCGGGAACTTTATTCTGTAATAACTGATCAGGTGAATTGATCACTCCCTTATTAAAATCTTTTGCTTTCACAGAAGTAATCGCTCCTGTCAAATCCCTTTTCCGGGATGTACCGCCATACCCCGTAACCACCACCTCAGATAAATTAGCGGCAGTATTTACCAACTGTACATCGACATTTGATGCGGACGTGATATCTACTCTTTTCGTTTCCGATCCTACGTAGCTGATAGACAGTTGTTTGGCATTTGCCGGTACATTGATAGAGAAGTTGCCCGAATTATCAGTGGTTACACCTGATTTTTGGCCAACTACTGTTACCGAAGCACCTACTAAAGGAGTACCATCTGGGGCAGTTACTTTTCCGGTTATGGTTCGTTGTTGCGCAATCGATTGCATAATGCAACAGAACATAAACAGCCCAATAAGAAGGAGTTTTTTTCTCATAATAACGATTTAATAAATGATGAATTGTTATGTAAATTAAACACATTTGTTAAACAAACAAAAAAAGTTTTTTAAATCTTCTTTTTTTTTAAAACTTTAACATTTATTCAAAAAAAAATTTGTAGGTGTCATACTTGCGTCAATGGCATTGATAATCAAATATTTATATGTCTTTAACAACAAGCTTTAGAATGAAAGATTAAAAAACAAAAATTCATTTATTTATCCTTTTACTGCAATTACGGAATTGAATAAACTCTTTTGAAATTCAAAGTGATTCTGACATTAGAAATGAAGCATAAATAATTTAATTTGATGTTTATGAACCGTTCTATATTTATTCTTATTATTTGCTTTTTCTTCATTTCCTGCAATACTTCAAAGCATCTGGATTTGCCTTCGAGAAATAGCGCTGCTATTACAGGAAATGAATTTTACAAAGGCATTTTTGCACAAAGCCGCATAGAAAGAGAAACACGGGCAAAGCATGAAATTCTCAATGGAAATGTTCCGCGTTTTTTAAGAAAAATGGTAAAGATAAAAACATCCATTACTACAGATGACCACAAGATAATCAAGGCTTATTATTTTGTAATTCCCGATTATTTGTCCATTGGATCTGACAAAAATTTTGCAAGAATTCCGCTAACTCCTATGACCGCACAATCAATTGCAGATAGCCTGCATTGCTTTTTACCCACAAGAAAAATGGTGAACGATATTTACAAAGCAGCAAAAGTAAAGTTGGAACCAGTTCCAATGTATGCTTTTCGAGATAGTGCGGTAACGATGTATCAGCACAACCTGATGATTGAAGGCCAAAGAAAATTGCAGAAAGGTTTGATTGCCGGAATAAAAAAAGATGTGGTAATCACTGAAAAGCTTTCCCGCGATTCAAAGCGAGACAGAGTCGCAATTTATGGCTGGCAAAATTTGGATGGGAAACCCATACAACCTTTATATACCGGCCATGTCAATTGGTATGTTGATTACAGTCATGGAATACGGCTGGTTTACAGAACGATTTATGTAAATAAAAAGCCGATGGATTATATAGATGTTTTGAAGGATAAAAATCTCCGTCGGTTATTATGTGATGAAGAGTACTGCGATTGTTACAGATATGATACAACAGGCGCCGCCAGCGTTTCCCGTAAATAAAAGCACTTATAATAAAGTGGTGCAGGAAAAGAATTGAAATCTCAAATACAACTTTTCAACAAACAAATAAATACCCTGATTTTCTATTTTGCTCAGACTCCATATTTTCTCTTAACTTCTCTGTCACTTTCACGCGCTTTGATGGTTTCTCTTTTATCAAAAATCTTTTTTCCCTTTCCTAAACCAATTTCCATTTTTGCAAAGCCGCTTGCGGAAAAAAATATTTTTAGCGGAACAATTGTATAACCTTTTTCTTTGATCTTGTTTTCCAACTTGCGCAATTCTTTTTTATGCAATAATAATTTACGCTCCTGCATTGGCTCGTGATTGTAATGAGTGCCAAAATTATATTCGGAAATATGCAGGCTTTTTACAAACAGCTCGCCTTTATGAAAAATGCAATAGCTATCATTGAAACTGGCTTTCCCGGCGCGCAGTGATTTTATCTCTGTGCCGGTCAATACGATCCCCGCAACATATTTTGTTTCAATGTTGTATTCGTACCAGGCTTTGCGGTTGGTCAACTCCATAATAAAAAAACAGCAGGAATTGTTTGGGTTCCTGCTGCAAAGTTTCGTTTTTTAAAATTAATGACTGAATAAAATCAATAACTGTTTCAGTTTTTCTTTCAAATCTTTTCTGGAAACAATGAAATCAAGAAATCCGTGTTCCAATAAAAATTCACTTCGCTGAAATCCTGGCGGTAAATCTTTTTTAATTGTTTCTTTTATCACACGCGGACCTGCAAAGCCAATAAGTGCACCAGGTTCGGCCATTATTACATCACCGAGCATTGCAAAGGAAGCAGTCGTGCCGCCAAAAGTAGGATCGGTGCAAAGCGAGAAATAAGGAATCTTCGCATCAGAAAGTAACGACAATCTTCCGGAAGTTTTTGCTAATTGCATCAATGAAAAGGCGCTTTCCATCATTCGTGCCCCACCGCTTTTATTGATAATCATAAAGGGAATTTTATGTTCGATGCAATAATCGCAGGCGAGTGAAATTTTTTCACCCATTACACTTCCTAAACTTCCACCGATAAATTCAAAATCCATGGACGCAATCACAATATCCATTCCATCTACTTTTCCATGTGCTACGGTAATAGAATCATGAATCGTTGATTTGGCACGGGTTTCCTCTAATCTTTGTGAATACGGTTTC
>JBQCFI010000520.1:0-2523 GCA_051959325.1 Ginsengibacter sp.
TGTTACTTTAGCCATGATATGTTGATTTAGTTGTTTACCCTTTTCTATATACCTGCAGGCTGAACGCTTCGTACCTGCGTATGTCCCCGTGTATCACCTCTGCGTTATTTAACGCACGAACGATACAGTTTATTGCTCTCAGGTAGGTAGTAGGTAGCCTGGAGGTATATGCAAGGTTGGTTTTAAGTTTTCCTTCACTAACGCTAAAAAGCTTTGGCAATCCTTTAAGAAATATTCTTTTAATTTCATCTTTCAAATTGAATCGCGTTTTAATCGGGTCGTACTACGTTTAATCATCTAATCATTTTCTGCGTATAGAAACAGTTTTTACTTCAACTATAGCAAGGGGCATCAAAAAATTCTACCTGGAACATTTTAAGGAAAAGTTGTGAATGACTGAAGAGGCAATATGCTTTCTGTTCGGTCAAACACAACGATTATAACGATTAAAACAGGAGCCCATGCCCGCAACAACAAAAGCTACGTTCTGGCAGAGAACCGGCGTGCAAAGCTGGTTTTTGAAAAAAGAAACCAGTTATACCGAAACAGTTTCCATGACGCCGGACCTCGTGTACCGGTATATCATTGAAAAATTCAAAGAGTCGATTGCCGAACTTTCCTTTGCAGACCGCATCATATTTTACCATGAATACATCATTTGCTTCAGCCCGCCCGATTATAACAAATTCATGGATAACAACCGGGGCATATTTTCCCTTATCATCAAAGAATCTGTAAAAGCTTTCTATGGCATACTCCAGGAGTATCAGCAGAAAGGAAAAAAAGTTACAAACTCTGCCAACAAATGGGTGTTCCGTTTTGTATCTCACCCGGATTACGAAAAAGGTGATAAAAGCTTTATAGGTAAATTGCTTCCCGGCAATGCCTACAGAGGAGAAGAAAACCTGCGTGTCACCTTTATCCCGCGTCAAACGGGTATTGCACAAACCTTTGATATTGCCGACGAAATATTGAAGGACTTTACCTACTACAGCGATGGCTACTACGAAATTCCCTGGCAAGGTACGCTCGAAGGCGGTGATGTAAGCGACGTTAGCCGGCCACGCTATTATGCACGGCTGGATGCCACCGTTCCGGAAAAAGAATATGTGGGCAAAAAGATTGAATACCTCGTTAAGGAGGAAGCTTTTTTGATATCGGGAAGCGATGAAAAGGCCGATCAGCCGGGCGTTTTCCGCGTTCCCTCTGATTGGGTATCCAGCCCTCACCTGTCTGTGCGCTATGATAAAACGGCTGATAAGTTTTACATCGCATCATTCGGTGAAAAGACGCTGGTAAATGAAAACGAGATAGCGAAAAGCTACCCGGATGCACCCGTGTGGACCATACTCCCCATGAACTCGAGGATGGTATTGAATGGCATCGTATCCATCAACATATTCAAAGTATAACAATATGGATTCACTGTTTGCAATAGGACTGTTATTGATCAGCATTGTGCTGCTGGTGGCCAATTTTTCTGACATCAGGCAAACTCATAAAAATGGCTAAATACTTTTACGGCATAACCGATAAGGGTAAACGTCGTGAGAAGAACGAAGATACCTTCTTCGCCCGCGAAATTCCCGGCACACCATTGCTGGTTGCCGGGGTTATCGATGGTGTGGGTGGTTACCAGGGTGGCGATATTGCTGCGGAAATTGCCCGGACCGTAATAGTAGAAAAGCTGGAGAACATTTCCGGCGATAATGTAATAGAGTCGCTTCGCGAGGCCATTATTGCCGCTAATGTAAAAATAAATGAGGCCAAAAAGGAAGAGCCGGGCAATGATCAAATGGCCTGCGTGCTTACCTGTGTGGTGGTTGATAAAAAAGGCAATATTTGTTGGTTTGCTCACGTAGGTGATACAAGAATTTACCTGTTGAGAGATCATTCCCTGGTGAAATTATCCAGCGATCATTCGGTAGTTGGCTTTTTGGAAGAATCCGGAAGATTATCAGAGGAGGAAGCCATGCATCATCCCCGGCGCAACGAGATCAATAAAGCCCTGGGGTTCGAAGAAAATATCGGTTCAGCCGAAGATTTTATTGAAACAGGAGAATCGCCGTTTCTTCCGGGAGATCAACTTCTTCTCTGCAGCGATGGCCTTACGGATATGATTCCTTCAGCCAAAATTAGGCAGGTGTTAACTGCTGAAAAGGATATGGCTGGCAAAGCTCAGGCCCTGGTAGACGCGGCGAATGAGGCCGGCGGAAATGATAATATTACCGTGGTACTCGTACAAAACGATAACTGGCCAAAGCAAAAGGAAGCGCCTGTAGCTATAGAAAGAAAAAAAGCGGAAACGGAAGTTCCTGTTGTTACCAACGAAGTTTTGCCACAGACGGAATTGACCCAGGCTAAAAAGAAAAACCGCAGAATGATGGCGTTCATCGTCATTATTTTGATTGGCCTGGGCGCTATCTCGTTAACGGTTGCTTTTCAAAACAATAAAAAAAAGATAACCGCCGGAACTATTCCTCTTAGGATAGAAAAGAAAGCAAACAAACGGCTCACTCAATT
>JBQCFI010000521.1:0-5517 GCA_051959325.1 Ginsengibacter sp.
TGCATCAATCAATGAATCGTCCATAAGACGATCCGAAGCGTCTTCTTTAATTCTTTCTATCGAACGGTTGTAATTTTTTGGCCCCTTACCGCGATGTGGTCCTTCCGGCATCCGGTAATTTCTTTTTTTGCGGCCATAAAAATCATTGTTTTTATACGGATGCTCAGGAGGATAAACAGGAGGTCTGTCATTTGCTTTTTCTAATTCATCCTTGCGGTAATAACGGTCACTGTAATCGTCGGTGTAATACCTCATATTCAAATCATTATTGCCGGATTGATTGATCCTTCCCAAATAATAATTCTGATCTCTTGGATCATAATTCCAGTTTGAATCTCTGTAATCATTCGATTCATGCCAGTCGCCTTCGTACGGATTCCAGTTGTAATCTCTCATCTCTTTTATTTTTAAGTGATTAATAAAAATGAATAAGAAAAAATTATTCCTGTTTTTTTTTGGAAAAAACGAAGAGGAATTACCATCATTTCAAAAAAATCGTGTTGATATCTTTCTACAAAAATCAGGTTTGAGATCAGAATTAAAATGCTTTGGCGGATATAAAACAAATAAACGTGAAAATATTTTGACAATTCCAAGTTATAAATGATAACTTTATTCAATAGAACTACTTTTTAATACCAAACGTTCTATTTCCCTCCGCCTCCACAAGCAAACAAGATCAAATTATCTTTTGAGCAACTGCCGTTCATTCCATTTTATCATTTAAACAATTCGATCATGAAAAAGTTACTTTTTGCAGGAGGAATCATTTTTTGCCTGTTAACGGGCTGCTCATCTTCAAAGAACATGAGCACAGAGACGTTTACTCCACCCTCGCCTCCAGAAAATTATTTTCAAAGCCCGAATGCGTTATCAGAAGCAGATGCTATCGCGATGATAAAAGGTTTTATAAAGCACAAGCATCACTGCTGGGGGAAAAAACACTTGCTGAATACCTGGGCGATGTTTGACCGCAATGATCTATCCAAGGTAATCAACAACCCAAATGTTGATACAATAAAATTTGCGTTAGCAGCCTGGAAAGCTAAAGGCAAAAACTATCCAACTGTAATCATGGTAGTTGTACTGAATAACAGCGTTGTGAATTCTGTGAATCAGGGTGATAATGGTCAATGGAAAATAGTACAGGTGGCGGACAGAGATTCGCGTTTTCTGTTTAATAGAGTCCAATATCTTAAACCAGGTAATTATTGTCCGCCTCCTGAAGGTTGTATGCTCGTAGAATAGAGCATTTCAAATTTAAAACCAATGCCTTCCCGGAAATATACCTTTCTTAATTATTAAATTATATTATCATGAAAAAGTTTTTCAAAGTCGTAATCATTCTATTCATCATTTTTCGATCTTCCGCTTCTTTAATGGCTCAGGACACCACTAATCCGAATAATTATTTTAACAGCAAATATTGGGTAGCTGCAAAAGATGCCGTGGGCAGAATACATGGTTTTCCACGTCATAAACCTGTAAAAGGTGCTTATGCAAGGTTTGATACAGCTGATTTAAGAAGTGTTTTAAACAAGATTAATGAAATTGATAGCGTGGTATTCCAGTTGGCAATACGTCCGGATGATAAAAAAGATTCTTTTCCCACCGTGTTGATGGTGTGTTATATGAAAAAAAGCTTTGTCAAAAGCTTCAAAAGCTTCAACAGTGTTCAATATATTGCTGGTCAGTCATATTGTCCTCCACCGAGCGATGGATGCACAGTGAAGAAGAAGAAGAAGAATGGCAATTAATTACAGCAAAGCCGTATCTTCATCCAACTCTTCTTTCCTGGAAGAAGATTTTTTCAGGTTTTTCCACCACCGTTTAAAGGCAGCACCGGAACGTACTTCTATAAGCTTTTTTGATGCAAGCAATGCAATCAGGTGGCGCTCAAGAAAGTGTTGACAGGGAGCAAGCATACCGATCAATCCGATTTTGATGAGCCATATTTTTAATGGCTCGTGATTGACAGCGTCTTTAATAAAAAGTTGGTCTATCAGCAACACAATAAATTCAAATAAGGAAATAAAGAAAAAGTAACCCATAATATTTACAGTCGTTTTGGATACCTGGAAAGACCCTACAAAAAGCATGATAAAAAACACGACGACCAACACTAAAGTTATCATCATGAATTGGATGTTTTTATGAATATTCTCTTTTCTTTTTTCGAGCAATAAATCCTGTTCATGCTTTCTGTTTTCACGATCCACATTCAATAAAGTAAGGTCTTTCCCTTTTGAAAAAGCTCTTAAAACTTCGCGGATTGAATCGGCCTGTTTTTTAAAAATGAACGCATTTTTAAAATCACTTTGTTTTTCATATAAGTGGCTCAGTGAATCAGAAAAAGCCAAAACGTAACTGCGGGTATTCATTTGTTCGCTTATTTTTAAAGCTGTCAGATAGTACCTGATTGCCATAGGATAATCATTTTTTAACGTATAGATTTTAGCTATCTGGCTATAAACCTCCAGTTTTGCCTCCCCATCAAATTTTTTTTCAATTTCGGGAAGCGCAAGCAGGTAATAATATAAAGCAGAATCAGGCGCGTTTGAAAAAAAATAGACATTTCCCAGCGCTTCATAGTATCTTCCGATGCCGCTGTTCAAAAAGCTTTGTCTTAAATCAGGATCGTTTTTCAGGTAATCCAAAGCCTTTTGCCGGTCTTTCTCCACCACATAAGTATAAGCAAACCTGTGCCGTTTGCCCATGATGGAATATTTATAAAGTTTCATAGAATCGGCTATCCCAATCGCTTTGTCCAGATAAAATCCTTCGTCGGTCAGGCGCGAGAGTGCCAGGTAATCTAACACAATTCCCTCCACGTCACCCGATTTTTTATTTAATTCGAGGCTACGTTTTAATTCCTGTTTCGCCATATTCGTATCTTCAAGGCTTCTGTACATTTCCGCTACACAATGGTGAAGCCTGGATAGCAGAGAGATAGAATTTATCTTTGTGGCAATATCAAAACCCCGGTTGTAATTCGTGCAGGCCAAAACTTCTTCCCCTCTCGCATGATATGCATCGCCGAGAGTTAGATATGTTTCTGCTTTTACAGAATCTGAAGTTACATTTTCAAGAGCCAGCGTGGCTGAGATGGAACTGTTTACCGCCTGGTCATATGCTCCTCTTCGCCTCAACAAGTCGGACATGCGGTCATAACCAAGTGCCAGGTAATTATACTCGTTATTTGCCTGGGCATAATCAATACCTTTTTGAATAAACCGAATGGTCTTATCAAAACTTTCCGAAGAGGCAGAAGAACTTACGTTTTCAATAGCATCGCCAAACAAGGCCATAAGCATCAGGTTGTTGTTGTCGGCAAGTTCAGCAGTTAACAATTGCTTTTGAAGTACGCTATCTGCCTTATCATTCAGATAAAAAATATTGTAATAATTTGCAAGTACTCCCAGTGTGATCACCTTTTGGGAATCGGAAGTATTGCGGTTGCAGACCATGCAAAGACTATCAATTTGTTTGCTGAACTGCGCAAAACACCTTTGGGAAAGAACAAAAAAAATAAGTAGCGTAAAAATAACTTTTTGCATACTCAAAATTTTGTACTCAAATGTACAAATTTGCCAAATGAATTATTAAAATAATATTCTGTTTAAAGCTGACTGTGTCTGCCTTAAAATGAGATTACAAAATCCATTTATTTCTTCTTTTACTGCAAAAAAAAATCGCAGTGAGTACGGGTCACTGCGATTTTTTTTAAAAATTATCTTGCTTTTTTTAATGATTATCTACCGACAAAAAAGAATATTTTTTTCCATACTCCATCATCTGATTAAAGAAATTTGTCGGATATTCAATTTTTACATCTGTGATCTTATCTCCATCCATTACCGGAACCAATTCAGGCTGAATAAAGCCTTTATATGGTTTAATATTTAACTTTTTATAACGTTCCAATACTTCTTTATGCGAAGCATGATTCACTTTTACACCATATGTTTCTATCAGGTTTTTTCCGGCATTATAATCTCCTTCAGATTTTATTCTTTGAATTTCCTTTAGCAATTGGCCAAACAGGTCACGCAGTCTGTTGTAATCATTGATCTTCACATAAGTCTTTCCATTCTTTTTTACAAATTCTACCACATTGTCTTTTTTGCCATGTTCATATGCCCACATCGCATTTAGCTGGCGATTGCGCATGTGCGCTTCTTCCAAATCGGCACCGGGTTTCAGCCGCACAAGCTGTGTCATTAATCCGTTCATCATGTAAGAATCATATTCTGCCTTACCGACTTCAAGCGAGGGCATTACACCAATTTCAATCAATTTAGGATCCATGATATAATACAAGCCAACAAGATCCGCACGCGCTTCCTCCAGTGCCGACGCATAGGTTTTCAATGTCTTATCTGTAGTTTCTACACCCGGATTGATTTGTCCGGATGCATGCCCGATTGCTTCGTGCATATCCGTATGCAAATCCTCTGCGAGGTCGCCATATTTCCTAATGCGGTTTTTCACAGAATCATTCAAAGCGAATTCATCCAGCATTCCACTTGTTGCACTGGCTACATTGTATGAATGGACAATATTACTGAGCGCTACCGATTTTGATCCGTGTTCTTTCCTGATCCATTCGTTATTGGGAAGATTAATTCCAATCGGCGTGCTTGGTGTCGCACTTCCGCCTTCAGCGATAACAGTAATTGCTTTTGCAATAATGCCTTTTACATTTTTCTTTTTATTTTCAGGCAAAATGGGCGAATGATCTTCAAACCATTGCGCCTGCGCAGCTATCGCATTGATTATTTTTGTCGCCTGCAAGTCTTTCATCGAAACGACACTTTCCCAACTTCCTTTTCTACCCAACGGATCAAAATAAACTTCAATAAATCCATTTACCACATCAATCCTGCTGTTGATGTCATTTACCCACGCAATATTATAATCGTCCCACGTATGCAAATTGCCGGTTTTATAAAATTGAACCAACAATTGTAGCGCGGTTTTTTGTTCATTATCTTCTGCAACAGTGATGGCTTTTTCCAACCAAAAGATAATTTTATCAATGGCTGCGCCATACATCCCGCCTGACTTCCATACTTTTTCGACCACATTACCGGCACTGTCTTTTTCCACCTTACTGTTCAGTCCCCATTGTGGCTGATTTCCTTTTGAATCAAATTTTGAATAAAAAGTATCCACTTCTTTTTGCGTTACATTTTCATAGAAATTTACGGAAGAAGTTTTTACGTTGTCAACATTCGGACGGAGGTTTACTAATTTCGGTTCAATTTTCGGATCATAAATAATCGGTTCTATCCTCGCTAAAAATGCAGCCATGCTTTCACCTGCATTTTTGGGAAACAAAGTAGAATCACTCGCTTTAGCAACTTTTATAAAGTATTCGGAAGAGCATTCTGGAAAAAATTTATCGTTGCTGTAATGATGATGATTTCCATTGCTAAACCAAAACCTACCACAGTACGTTTCAAATTTCTTCCAGTCATCTGTTGTTTTATCACCGGTATAACTTCCATACATTGC
>JBQCFI010000522.1:0-2235 GCA_051959325.1 Ginsengibacter sp.
CTGGAATTTTTGTGCCAATGAAAAGTTATTTCCGGATAAGCTATTTTTCCCGGATGAAAAGAACTTAGCAAACAAAGGTGATAAAATTGTTCAGATTGCTGGCAGCGGCCCCGATTCAGAAACTCCGGCAATTTTATTCTCCATTCTCCAGGCAATTAACCTGGCGACTACAGAAATCCTTATTACAAGCCCTTATTTTATTCCCGGTGAAAGTTTAATGGATGCACTTGTCATTGCTTCTTTGAGTGGCATTTCCGTTAAGCTTTTAGTACCGGGCATTTCTGATTCCATCCTCGTTAATTTTGCTGCCCGATCATACTATGGCGATCTCTTAAAGGCCGGCGTTGAAATTTATCAATATACCAAAGGATTTGTGCATGCAAAAACTTTGGTAGCTGATAGTAAGATCGCTGTTGTAGGAACTGCCAATATGGATTTCAGAAGTTTTGATCTGAACTTTGAAGTAAACGCAATTGTGTACGACGTTGCAACCGCCAATCAACTTCGAAATGTTTTTTATGACGATTTAAAAAATGCGGAAATGCTTGATCCGACGGAATGGGCCAACCGTTCAAAGTTTAAGCAAATGCTGGAGAAAATGGCGAGGCTGGTTTCACCGCTATTGTGACCATTTGATATTGCTTCACAAGGATCGAAGTCTGATCACACCAATTATCAATGATCGACACTCACACCTACATTCGCAACTTCAAATACTTTCTTGCTGCATTGAATCGACAAATACCTTTTATGATTCATGTGGATTTTTTTAACCATTTTTCATTTAGGTTCTTCTGATTAAATCTAGTTCTTCAAGCTTTTACGTTGCTCATTTTAAGACCTGAGATAAAAAAAACGTAAACATTTATTTTACTTTTTGTAACGCTGTTTGCTTTTTTTACTCTAATGAATTAAAATGTTGGTCAACAAATATCTTTTCAGCAGAAGGGAAAAAATATTTGCGAAGATGAACACTTTCTTATCCCGTGAAATAGGGAACAAAAATTGGACTACTACCAGGTGTAATCAATGTAGTTAACCAATAAACCAATAAAAAAATGAATGAAAAATCAATAATCGATACGATCGAAAACCAGGAGTGGCTGGGCAAAGCAGGTGATGCAATTCAACCTGTTATAATCAAAGCATTTAAATCAGGCGGTGAAACAGGCCAGAAGATTAAGAACTTTCTACACGGTACCTGGCTTGGTCATCCTTTACATCCGGCATTGACGGATGTCCCCATCGGCGCCTGGACATCAGCTGCCGTTTTGGATAGCATGGAACTTTCGGGGAATGATAATTTTAAATCCGGCGCGGATGCTGCTGTTACCATTGGCATTGCCGGAGCGCTGGCTGCTGCAGTAGCTGGCTTGACGGACTGGACCGGTACTACCAGGAAAAAAAGAAAACTCGGACTCATGCATGGCTTGCTGAACGTTGCAGCTACCAGTTTGTATGTAACCTCGCTGATATTGCGACGAAAAGAAGAAAGCAGGAAAGCGGCTATTTTCTATTCGCTCGGTGGTTATGCTCTTGTGACCGCTTCTGCCTGGCTTGGTGGCAATCTTGTTTTTACCGAACAATTGGGCGTGGATCATTCACTGCCTTCAACTCCTTATCCTAAGGATTTTGTGGCAGTTTTACCGGAAAGCGAGTTGGCTGAAAATACAATGAAATGCGTGAAAGCCGGTGAGATTCCGGTGATCGTAGCAAAAAAGGAAAACCAAATTTATGCATTGGCAAACACCTGTACCCATATGGGCGGGCCCCTTTGTGAAGGCACACTTCTCGAAAATGCTGAGGTTCGGTGCCCATGGCATGGCTCAGTTTTTTCATTAAAAGACGGAAGTGTAATTGATGGCCCGGCTACTGCATCTGAACCTGCGTTTGAAGTAAGGATCAGGAATGGGCAAATAGAAGTGAGACACAAATAAAGCTGAGAAAGCGGTTATAAAATAAAAGTAAAATTATGTCGGAATCTCATAAGGCTGGTACGATAATCGGTAAATTTGGAAGCGCGATTGGCAAAGGATTGATCGCAGGACTTGTTGGCACTGCCGCGATCACTCTTTCCATGACGATTGAAAGAGTACTTACTAAAAAACCGACAAGTTTTGCACCCGGAGACGCGGCATCAAAAGCATTGGGTATAGAAGCATCCGACCGTGAAGAATGGGGAAAGTTTTCTAGCGAAGTAAACTGGACTTACGGCACTATTTGGGGCATTGGGCG
>JBQCFI010000523.1:0-3063 GCA_051959325.1 Ginsengibacter sp.
AAGACAAAAAGTGAATGGATTTTCAGGAGAGAATTCCTGGAAATCATATTTTGAATCTTTAAAAAATAAATCTCAACTAATTCTTTGTTTGCATCTACAAAAGTATAATATGGCAATAATCTCACTCCGCTCATTCAATAAAGATAATATTTTTGCTTTGGAGAATATTAAAAAGTAGAGTCGTAAAATTAAAATCCTTCTTATTTATTGCTTTACTTAAAATGCAAAACATACATGGTACATCCCACATCCTACATCAGACATCAGACATAATCTTCCCCTTTTTTAACATACATTTCCGTGAAGGTTTTATATAAATACTTTTTTGTTTATCTGTAGTTCGTAATTTGCAACCCTTTAAAAGCATTTTTTAATTATATCCAAATGTTACAAACCGCAGAAGACATTCGCCTGTTAAATGAAAAAATAAACCACTCCGCTACATTTATTGACAAGATACACGATGAAATAGGCAAAGTAATCATTGGCCAGCATCACATGGTAGAACGCTTGCTGATTGGCCTTTTGAGCAACGGACATATTTTGCTCGAAGGCGTTCCGGGTCTTGCTAAAACACTTGCGATAAAATCACTTGCAAACACTATTAACGCTCAATTCAGCCGCATTCAGTTTACTCCTGATCTGTTGCCGGCCGATGTGATTGGTACCATGATTTACAATCAGCAAAAGAATGAATTTGTAGTTCGTAAAGGCCCGATATTCGCAAACTTTATCCTTGCTGATGAAATAAACCGTGCGCCGGCAAAAGTGCAAAGCGCGTTACTCGAAGCGATGCAGGAAAGGCAGGTTACCATTGGTAATAATTCTTATTCTTTAGAGGAGCCTTTCCTGGTTTTGGCCACGCAAAATCCCATTGAACAGGAAGGAACTTATCCACTGCCCGAAGCGCAGGTTGACCGTTTTATGCTGAAAGTAATTATTGATTACCCATCAAAAACAGAAGAACAGGCGATTATCCGTCAGAATGTTCATGCCATACAGCAAGCAAGGGTGAATCCGGTAGTTTCTTCTTCTGAAATATTGAATTCGCGTCAGTTGGTTCGGGAAGTTTATATGGACGAAAAAGTGGAGCAATATATTATTGACATTGTGTTTGCTTCCCGGTATCCGGATAAATATAATCTAGCGAAAATAAAACCGTTGATTTCTTATGGAGGTTCGCCAAGAGCGAGTATCAACCTCGCTTTGGCCGCAAAAGCTTATGCGTATTTAAACAAACGTGGCTATGTAATTCCGGAAGATGTGAGAAATATTTGTAAAGACGTTTTGCGCCATCGCATCGGGCTTACTTATGAAGCGGAAGCAGAAAATGTAAACGTGGAAATGGTGATCAATGAGATTTTAAAAGCGGTAAATGTTCCTTAAGTATTTATGATTTCTGATTCGTTGATTTCCGATGTTGAGAACAGCAAAGAAAGAAATAAGCCAAATTCGTATTTGAGTAATCATTTAATAATTCAATAATTGCCTCTAACCACAGCCGATATTATCAAAAAAGTAAAAGAACTGGAGATCATCAGTAAGAAGATCACCACCCATCTTTTTACCGGTGAGTATCATTCAGCGTTTAAAGGAAAAGGAATGCGGTTTAGGGAAGTTCGTGAATATTATCATGGTGATGATGTCCGGTTTATTGATTGGAATGTGAGTGCAAGATATGCGCATCCATTTACAAAAGTGTTTGAAGAAGAAAGAGAACTTACCGTGATTCTTTTGGTCGATATTAGCGCCAGCTCTATGTTTGGTACCATTCATCAGAATAAGAAAGATCTGATTACAGAAATTGGCGCGGTACTCACTTTCAGTGCGATCAACAATAATGATAAAGTAGGTGTTATATTTTTTAGTGATAAAATTGAAAAATATATTCCTCCCAAAAAAGGAAAAGAACACGCGCTTTTTATTGTGCGTGAATTACTAACCTCCGCGCCCAAACGAAGTGGTACCAATCTTCGTGAAGCCTTAAACTTTTTTTCCAAATCGAATAATCAAAAAAGCATTGCATTTATCATGAGCGATTTTCTCGATGAAAATTATGAACATAGTTTAAGGGTTTTGGCAAACAGGCATGATGTCATAGGGTTAAAAGTTTATGATAAAATGGATAGCCAGTTACCCGATATTGGCATGGTGAAAGTACAGGATCTGGAAACCGGAAAAGCGCAATGGCTCAACACTTCAGACGCGATGGTGCGGTATAATTATCATCAGAACTTTATCAATCAAAGTACGGAGACCAAAAGTATTTTTAAAAAATCAGGAGCACAATTGTTGCACGTCCGTACAGATGAAGATTACGTAAAAGTGTTGCAAAATTTTTTTAGAAGAAGAAAAAAAACTCATTAATCTGATTTGAAGAATTGTGTTTACGATATAAGGATAGTGGTTATTTTGATTGTTGCTTTCCTGTTTTCTTTTCAGAATGCTGATGCACAATTACCAACGGTAAAAACCTCGGTTGACAAAAATAATATTCTCATTGGGCAACAGATAAATTACCGCGTACAATTTTCGATGCCGGATAATACTTATCGGCTTGCATGGTTTTCGATGCCCGACAGTGTTGGTAATTTCAATGTCATCACAAGAAATAAAATTGATTCCTCATTTTCTAATGGAAATCTGAATTTCAGCCAGGATATTATTCTAACGAGTTTCGATTCAGGAAGGCAGGTGATTCCGCCGCAAACCCTTTCTGTGTCAACTTTTGACGGTGATTCCACTTTCAATCTTTTTACAGATTCCATTGCCATTAATGTGACTTACTCGCCCACCGACAGCATCATGCCTTTTCATGATATCAAAAACATCATCGAAGTAAAAAAATCATTTCCGTGGTGGGCCTGGGCACTCGTTGCATTGGGAATTATTCTTTTAATCATCTGGGTTCTTTTCCTTCTTAAATTTTTCAAAAAGAAAAAAGACGTAAAAATATTTGAGTCAAAGCTTTCGCCGTACGACGAAGCGATGCAATCTTTAAATGATCTTCAAAAAGAAGATCTGCTTCAGCAAAATAAATTTAAAGAATATCATTCGCGGCTT
>JBQCFI010000524.1:0-2268 GCA_051959325.1 Ginsengibacter sp.
GTCGATGCATTTGCATAAGGTGCAAGCATTGCAGCTGTATCAGCGATATTTAATTTTAAATTGATTCTGCTTTGAACCAGACTCAGGGAATCAATCATGCGCTGTGTTCTTGTGTAAGCAGTCAGCATGGAAGCTGTATCACTGATATTTACTTTTAAATCAAGTGCAGTTTGCTTTCCATCGATATAATCTTTAACAGATTTTACAGTTGGATATTTTGTATCAGAAGTGGCGTCACTTGTGATGTCAGTGCTCTTATTAGCTACATCTTCTTTGGCGCCTTCTGCTGCAGTTGCCCTTGATATTTCAGAATTTAAATTTGAATTAATTGTTGCTTCACTGGCAGTGCGGTTTGTTGTTTCTGTTGCAAGGGTTTTAGTTAATGTGTTATCAGCATCACTGCGATTATTAATCTCTGTTTCAAGGTTATTTGTCAAAACACCTTCAGCATTTGTGGCTCTTGTTACTTCATTATTTAGAGTTGTATTTATTGACGCAATGTCTTCCTCCGCCGCCGAGGACCGGTAATAAGGATTTAGCATCGCCGCCGTGTCTGACACATTTACTTTACCAGCAATTGAATGGGTTATATCGGTTTTTGTTTCATAAGGAGCCAGCATTGCTGCTGTGTCTGAAATGTTTAATTTATTTGTGAAAGTGGTTACTACAGATGGAGATAATTTTGAAAGGCTTATAGTGCCATCAACTATCTTACTATTGGTAATTGCATTGTCAGCAATACTTGGAGATGGATACATTCCTGTTAAGTCTCCCCCTGCATTACCAGAAGGCGTGGCACTTAATGCATAAGGGACACTTTGTAGTTGTGTAATACCTGCCAGACTAAAATTGTTTAATCCATTCGGGTCTATTTCGAGCTTAATATATTTTTTTCCTGTTGACCAGTTTACATCCTGGATGGTTCCCATTACATTGGTTGCGCCACTGCTTCCAATTAGTATATTGAACAGGCCAACATAATTGGTCATTACTTTTCTTGTCTCGCGATAAGCAACCTGCCCACCTGTGGAACTATCAATCAAAGAAATCCTAACGGTAATATTTTGATACGTAATAGGAGCTCCGGAAGCATTGCGGGCAATACCCTGGTAGTTTAACTGTTGGGGTACCTGTGCCTGTACTACAGTTATAAACAGTAATGTTAAAACAGATAATAAAACTCTCTTCATAAGTACTAGTTATTGGATTTTCTCAATTTTAAATGTGCCTTGTTTCAATATTTCTCCCTCGTCTGAACTTAGCAGTATTCTTAAATAATAAACACCTGAAGGCTGGTTTTTGATATTCCACGACTGAGTGCTATAGCCGTTTACCTGGGCAAATTCTTTTATTCCAAGTACTCTTCCATCAAGTGTCATTAATTGCATAGATATTTTACCGGTTGTTCTTGACCGAAATTCAATATAAATTACATCCCGGGTAGGGACGGGATAGAGACGAATTTCCTGTAAAGTCCAGTAAGGAATAAGAGAATTGAAAATAATATGATTTTTATCGAAGGGTTGAAGGATGCCACTGGTAACATTCCATTTTTTTCCCACAATTAAATTGGAATATGAATTCTCCCCATAATACGTTTCAGTAACAGTAGATTCTCCTATACTCCAATCCACTATGAAGGATGAATTAATTTTTGCAGATCCCCCACCTATGTTGAAGGTCGCAGGAGTTGCAGGTTGTACTTTCGATTGTGATTTGGATTGCAATGAGAGAAGTAAAAAAGCAAGAACTAAAGTTTTTGTCATTAGTAAATGGATAATTGGATTTATTAACCTGATCAAACAGCAGGTTTCTGATTATGAAATATTACGCTAATAACTTAATTTTTATTAAAATATTATGTTTCATTCCAAAAGATTTTGTTGGAAGTGTATCTCTGGTGCTATTTTATGGGATAGTCACAACGCGGAAACGCAATATTAATGCGTGCAAGCCAATTCAAACGACAGAAAGCAATTAAGTACTGTCTGTTTAGAGGCAGATAAGAAAGAAATAAATGGTGATATTCTTATGCTCTTAACAGAAAAAGGTTTAGAAGAATTTCAAAAAGTTATTAGTGAAATTTTCAAAAAGGAGGTTGACTGATTTCTATCAAAAGCTTAAATCATTGTAGCTAAATATGTATATTGAAAAGATGTTACAGGGTGCTACTGAAGGAGAGGTGTTCAGCAACTTTTATGTAGCATGAAATGGAAAAAAAAATAACTTGAATGGGATTAAATTTAATCAAAAGCAGGAGCAGTTACT
>JBQCFI010000525.1:0-4914 GCA_051959325.1 Ginsengibacter sp.
AAAAGAAGGCGGGGTAAAGGTTTTGTCCTCCCTTCGCAGGCATTATCCTGATCAGGTCTGCGGGTATTTTCTCAGCAATCGCGTCAATTGACGAAATGCACCCCGGTTTATTTTTGTTTTGAAACGCAAAGATAATAAAGATGAAATTGTTTTATAAAAATTAATAAAAATGAAAATAAGAATGCAGCCTATTTGTTTCTTTATTGAGGCTGAAAAAAGATTGTAACTTTTGGCTTCCAATTTCGTTATACCAAAAAATAACTTTATGAAATCTTTTTTAATGATTCTTTTCGCCTTATTTTCTATTCAGTCATTTTCACAGACGATCATCAATGATAAAAATGCGGAAGTAAGAAATGTCGGTTCTTTTTCTGCGGTAAAAGTATCCGGTGGCATTGATGTTTATTTATCACAAAGCAACGAATATGCTTTGGCAGTAAGCGCTTCAGACGAAAAATACAGAGACGCCATTAAAACTGAAGTAAAAAATGGAGTTTTGAATATCTCCTACAATGGAAGTGGTTTCAGATTTAGTTCCAATCCAAAATTGCGTGCTTATATTTCTTTTAAAACCCTTGAAAGCCTCGAAGGGTCTGGTGCGAGCGATTTCATCATCAACGAAAGTTTCAAAGGGAATAGCCTGAAAATTAAACTTTCCGGAGCATCCGATGTGCAGGGAAATATGAATTTTGAAAATGTAGACCTGAATCTGAGTGGCGCTTCGACAGTCAAAGTAAACGGGGCGGTAAGCAATATTAAAATTTCGGCCAGTGGGGCAAGTGATGTAAAAAATTACGGTCTCGTAGTAAACAACTGTGTTGCCGATATTTCCGGTGCAAGCGACATAAAAATTACCGTAAACAATTCGTTGAATGTAAAAGCGAGTGGTGCCAGTTCCCTGTACTATAAAGGCAATCCTGAAAAGAAAGATGTGAGTTCAAGTGGCGCCAGCAGTGTATCTCAGCGGAACTAATAGAAAATATTTGAGCGGAAAGTGCAGTATAATTTCTATCATAGCAAAATTTTATGATTTGCTAAGGATTAAAATTTGGTTGCAAGATATTAACCTGTTACATTTGCACTCCTAAATCGCGAAGTAGAGCAGCGGTAGCTCGTCGGGCTCATAACCCGAAGGTCGGAGGTTCGAACCCTCCCTTCGCAACAAAACCCACAATCTTTGTGGGTTTTTTATTTGTATCGCCTCCAAAAAAGTGCTTCAGTTGAAAAGAGATTTGTTTCAACCGGTTTCATTTAGTTGAAAGTTCCAATCCTTCGAAACAACCGACATCCTTTTAGGTTTTTTATTTGAATCGCTTACAAAAAGAAAGTTCTTCAGCTGAAAACGAATTCGTTTCAATCCTTTATTTTTTTATCAAAAAGTTTTGCAACAAACAAAGAAATATCGCGGATTTTATTTTATTTCATTCCCATTTATTTCTTCAATTTTTCTTCAAAATGATTTTGTAATTTTTGCAAAAATTTCTATTGAAAATATTAATTATAGAAGACCAAAAAAGCCTGAGCGAAAGTATGTCGACCTATCTATCTGCCCAGGATTATAATTGTGATATTGCGGAAGATTATTCAACAGCGGCGTATAAAACTGAATATAATGATTACGATTGTATTTTACTCGATATTACATTGCCCGGCGGTAATGGCTTAAAGATCCTGGAGAAATTGAAAGATGATAAAAAAACGGACGGCGTGCTGATCATTTCTGCGAAAAATTCGTTGGATGATAAAATAAGAGGACTGAACCTCGGAGCTGACGATTATCTCTCAAAACCGTTCCATTTGTCTGAATTAAATGCCCGCATTGCAGCGATCATCAGGAGAAAAAAGTTTGATGGTAATTCCATTTTGCAATTTGATTGCATCTCAATTGACACGCAACAGAAAACAGTAACGGTAGAAAATAAGCTGGTAGATCTGACGAAAAAAGAATACGAATTGTTGATTTATTTTGTCTCAAACAAAAAAAGGATTATCTCCAAAGAAGCAATAGCAGAACACCTTTGGGGAAATGACATGGCGGGAAATTTTGATTTTATTTATACTCATATAAAAAACCTGCGAAAAAAATTGATGGATGCCGGAGATGCAGATTTTATAAAATCGGTATATGGAATGGGATATAAATTTACTGCTTCATGAAACTGCTGGCAAAATACAACCGGGTAAATATTCCCATTACCATTGCGACCCTTTTGATTACCGGCATTGGCTTTTACTTCATAATTCGTTATGTTTTGGTTCACCAGATTGATAAAGATCTGCGCATCGAACGACAGGAAATTATTCATTACATAAATGAAAAAAAATCGCTGCCTGAAGCATCGAATTATAAAGACCAACAAATACAATTCCAGCCGGCAAATGATGGTCTTTTTAAAACTAGTTTTTCAACAGAACATCGATATAATTCAAGAGACAACCAAGTTGAATCATTCCGCAAACTTCAGTTTTTGATAAACGTAAACGGACAGAATTACATAGCGATCGTGAAAAAATCAGAGCAGGAAACTGAAGATATTATTCAGCTGATTTTTATCATTACCTTTTCTGTTATCATTTTTTTATTGCTGATCCTTTTTATCGCCAATCGTTTTTTGCTTGCTAAAATATGGCAGCCTTTTAATCATATTCTGGAACAACTAAAACAATTTAATCTTTCTTCAACAAATAAAATTATTCCTCGCAAAACGGGAATTAGAGAGTTTAAAGAATTGAACGAAGCAGCACTTTTGATGTCTGAAAAGGTGAGAAACGATTATGAGTCACTAAAAAACTTTACAGAAAATGCCTCTCATGAAATACAAACTCCACTGGCGATCATTAAAAATAAAATTGAACTTTTATTGCAATCAGAAAACTTAGACAAAGCAGAAATTCAATCGATACAAATTATAAACGACGCTGCATCAAAACTATCAAGGCTAAACCAGTCTTTATTGTTGCTAGCAAAGATCGAAAACCGCCAATTTCGAAGCACTGAAAAAGTGAATTTTTCTAAAATCATCAACCAATCTATTGAAAATTTTGAAGAGCTGGCGTCAATAAAAAAAATCAGCATTGAAAAAAATATTGCTGAAGATGTTTTTATAAAGGTTAATGATTCGCTTGCCGAAATTCTCGCTTCAAATATTATTTTGAATTCGATAAGGCATAATGTTCAGGATGGGAAAATAAAAATTGGTCTTAACGAAAAGTCAATGGAGGTGAGTAATACAGGCAATGAACCTAATGAAAATACGAGCGATTTTTTCGAGCGGTTCAAAAAAGGTTCTTCTTCGGGTGATTCGCTTGGCCTTGGGCTGGCAATTGTAAAAAGCATCTGTAACACTTATGGATTTGCTGTTTCTTATTTTTATAAAGATGGGATCCATTTTGTGAAAGTTGATTTTTATTAAAGGCACTTTATGGCAATTTCACATTGGAAAAGGGGGAAATATATTTTGAGAAAATAAAAATCTTCTTTAAAAGTTCGTTTGTTGTAACGTCTTTGCCTTAAAATAAAAGAACCGTTTCCTGTTGAAACGGTTCTTCTATTTTTAAATTTTAAATTAAATAAGTGGAGGAATTTCTTCCGGAATTTCATGAATATCATCACGCTCATCGTGAGGGTATTTATCCGGATTTCTCAACCTGCTGTGATAACGGCTATATCCAAAATAAATAATGAAACCAATCAGCAGCCATCCGAAAAGTCTTACCCAGTTGGTCCAGCCCAGTCCGAAGATCATTGCTGCACAAACTATGATGCCGAGAACTGAAATTAATTTATAGGCCGGCACTTTAAATCCTCTTGGGATTTCAGGATGTTTCACACGCATGATCCACACACCTGCGCATACCAATATGAATGCGAATAAGGTTCCAATACTGGTCATATCGCCTACTATATCTCCGGGAATAAACGCTGAGAATATGCCAACAAGAACCAGGAAGATTAAGTTGGATTTGTACGGAGTTTTGAATTTTGGATGCACTTCAGAAAATATTTTTGGAACCAGGCCGTCTTTACTCATAGAATAAAATACCCGCGATTGGCCCATCAGCATTACCAAAATAACAGAAGAAAATCCCAGTAAAATCGCGATAGTAACGAGGTCGCTCAGCCATTGGAATGTAGGCACCCACACGCCTCCAACCATTTGTCCGCTCATGTGCTCAATAGCATATACAACTGATGCTTCGCTGCCGTTGGTTCTGAACTCCTGCACAGAAGCGATACCTGTGAGTACATAAGAAAATAAAATGTAGAGAATCGTACAAATTACGAGTGATCCTAAAATACCAATTGGCATGTCACGTTTTGGATTTTTAGTTTCCTGTGCAGCAGTAGAAACGGCGTCGAAGCCAATGAATGCAAAGAATACAACACCCGCCGCACCGAGAATTCCCAATATTCCTCCATAGTGATAAGAGATGCCCATGTGGTCGGTATAGGTAGTTGGAGCAGGAATAAAAGGCGTATGATTTTCAGGCCTAATGTATTGCCATCCAACCACAATGACTACCACTACAATCGCTACTTTTAAAATTACAATGATGGCATTTACCAACGCTGATTCCTGCATTCCTCTGATCAATAAAAGCGTTAAAACGATAACGATTCCCAAAGCCGGAAGATTCATAATTCCATGATGAAGGCCGTCGTGCGACATTTGAAAAGGAGAGTGGCACCATTCATATGGGACCGACGTTCCAAATATTTGCAAAAACTTGTTGAAATATTCTGCCCACGCAATTGCTACAGTTGCGGCGCCAACACCATATTCAAGGATCAAATCCCATCCAATGATCCAGGCGATAAATTCGCCCATGGTGGCATAAGAATAAGTGTATGCACTTCCGGCTATTGGAATCATTGAGGCAAATTCGGCATAACATAATCCGGCAAAAGCACAA
>JBQCFI010000526.1:0-12326 GCA_051959325.1 Ginsengibacter sp.
GATCTGAAAGATAAAAAGTGACGAGTAAGAATGCAAAAACCGGCTTTATTTGATCATGCAAAAATGGTAATAACAAATGAGCAGCTTTCCCGCTGCTCATTTGTTATTTTCATAAGAAATAACATTTAATTTTTGCCAGAACAAAAAATTTATTTTTTACTCATATTTTCTGTGAAAATTGCTTGTAACTTTGGCTATATGTGCTTTTATGACGCCATCTCCCCCATTTAACCAGGTAATCGATTTGTTTAAAAATGCTAGACAAAATTCCATTTTATTATTAAATACTGATGGAACGATACTAGCGCTGAACCCTGCTTTTACACATCATTTTGGTTACACTGAAAAAGACCTTACCGGAAAAAATTTTTCCGTTTTATTTACAATTGAAGATCAAAAAAAGGGACTGCCTGAGAAAGAAATTGAAAGAGTGCAGCACACCGGTCAATCGAATGATAACAATTATCTTGTTAATAAAAATACCCTCCCCACCTGGGTTTCCGGTGAATCACTTTTGATTAAAATGGCAAATGAAACTTCATACATTTTAAAAGTGGTGGAAAACATTCATGTACAAAAAGCTGCTGAAATTTCTTTTAAGGTCTTGAATAGTTTTAATGAAAATGTTTTGGCTACGATCAGAGATGCGGTAATTGTTTTGGACGAAAAGATGAATGTAATCAAGGCAAATGATGCATTTCTGAAACTTACGCGCAAAGAGGAATCGCTATTTCCCGATTTGAATTTTATTGAATTTCTAAAGCAATATGACCCTCACCACCGGCTTGCGAATGGGTTGAAACAAGCGATTCATTTACAAACAGCTTTTTCAAATAAAGAAATTGAAATTGAAACGTTACCAGGAAATAAAAAAATTTTTGAAGTTACGTGTACACCTTTGATCAATTCGCGGAATAACCGGTTTTTGCTGGTCATTCACGACATTACAATATCTAAGGAGATGGAGAAAGAAAGAGAAGACACATTGGGATTTGTAACGCATGAATTGCGAAATCCATTAACCAATCTTTTACTATCGAATGAACTGATGAAAGAAGCGATAAAAGAGAATGATTTATCGCAAATAAGAACGATTCTGGGGCGTTTTGAACGAAGCGTGCAGCGAATGAATAAAATGATCAGTGGGTTATCAGAATCAACAAAGATCCATTCAGGAATTTTTGAACTGGAAACGTCTGAATTTAATTTCGGAAATATGGTAAAGGAAGCAATTGAGTTTACAGAAAGCGTACATCCATCTTTTAGGATAATGGTAAAAGGGGATGGCGATTTTTTGGTTGTTGCAGACCGCTACAGGCTGATACAGGTTATTACAAATTATCTCAGCAATGCCGTGAAATATTCCAATGAAAATACAGAAGTTACTCTGGTAATTAGTCATAATAATGAGTCGGTAACGGTTGCAGTAAATGACAAAGGAATTGGAATTTCAAAAGAATCTTTACCTTATATTTTTGAAAGATTTTTCAGGGTTAAAAAAACACGAAAAATAGAAGGGATCGGCCTTGGATTATATTTATGTAAACAAATTATACACGCCCACAAAGGCGATGTGTGGGTAGAAAGCGAAGAAAATAAAGGAACCACTTTTTATTTTTCGATTCCATTCCAACCAGGCTTTATTTCTTCCGAACATTGATTGTTTCAGCTAAATTGAATTTCGGATTATTTCTTTCTTTGCTGTAAAATTAAATGCCAAAATAAAGTTGAGATCTATTTTATTATGCCAATACTTTTTCGGTATTTGGTAAAACGGTTGTAAATTCTTTTGTCACATCTTCCATCGTTTTATTGCAATTAAAGAAACTGGTAATTTTCCTTATAACGCCTTCTACCAGGGCGTCCGGACAACTGGCGCCACTCGTTATTAAAATTTTGACTGGTTTTTTTTCAGGTAAATAAGAGAGTGTGGTTACTTCTTGTTTTTCATGCATTTTCCAATGCCGGATTTCTTTTGAAGAAATAATTTCTTTTTCTGAACCGATAAAATATGTTGGCAATTTCACTTCGCATAATTCTACAAGATGGGATGTATTGGAACTATTATATCCACCTAAAACAATTGCCAGATCAGCAGGTATGTCCAATAAAGCATAGACCGCACCCTGATTATCATTTGTTGCATAGCAAAGTGTATCTCTTGTATCAGCAAACCGTTCAGCAACATTTGATTCGTTCAACTCGTACTTTTTCATCATTGTTCCTTTTAAAAATTCGGCAATAGCTTGTGTGTCGCTGGCAAGCATGGTTGTTTGGTTCACTACACCAATTCTTTGGAGGTGCGCTTCAATTTTAAAACCTTCAGAATATTGTCCTGCGAAATCCGTATAAAACTTTTCCGGATCATTATTGCCTATGATATAACCGGCAAGTTTTATTGCTTCCTTCATGTCTTTCACCACAACTGTGGGCGAATGAACTGCACTATGGCTAAAGGTTGCACGCGTTTCCTCATGCTGCGGCTTGCCGTGAACAATAACGGTATAATTATTTTTCGCAATTGCTTGTGCGCGGTTCCAAACTTTTTCTACAAAAGGACAAGTGGTATTATATTGCTCAATCTGAACACCTGATTCCAATAGTTTTTGTTGTATTTGTAAAGTGGTTCCAAATGCCGGAACGATTACGATATCGCCCGGACAAAGTTGTTCAAAAGGAATCTGTTGATTGCCTTTTGTATCCATCAGAAACTCCACTCCCCTGCTCCTCAGATCATCATTTACCTGCGGATTGTGAATCATTTCACTCAATAAATAAATTTTTTTCTCCGGATTTTCTTCGATCGTTCTGAAGGAAATTTCAATAGCATTTTCCACACCAAAACAAAATCCAAAATGACGGGCAAGAAATATCTGAACCTCACCAAAATCCAAAAGGCTGGGAGTAAAATCTTTCTTTAATTTATCCTCCAATTTCCGCCGGTTCTTTATTGCTGTTATTAAAGAACTTCGATAAATTACCGGCACATTAAATTTTTTCATTTATTCAATTTTCAGGCACCAAAGTTACAAACTGATTTTCGCGCAAAGCACCGATAAAAGGAATAATCAGTATTTTTATTTTTTTTTAACCTATAGAGATAATATGGCAAATAGAAAGAATTGTGAACATCCGAAGTGGAGTTATTCTACCAATATATATGAAGTAAATGTGCGTCAATACACCGCGGAAGGAACTTATGTTGCTTTTGCAAAAAACCTTCCAAGGTTAAAAGACATGGGTGTTCAGGTGCTTTGGTTTATGCCCATCACGCCTATTAGTGATAAAGACAGGCTTGGTACTCTTGGAAGCTATTATGCCGCAAAAAACTACGACGCTTCGAATGTGGAATTTGGAACGATGGACGAATTTAAAGATCTGATAAAGGAAGCACATGAATTGGGCTTTAAAGTTATTATTGATTTTGTAGCGGATCATACAGGCAACGATCATCCGTGGCTTACTGAATATCCGGAATTTTATGTGCAGGGAGAAAACAATGATTTTCATCATCCACACGGCTGGAGCGATGTTTCCCAATTAAATTACAACGTGCCGCAGGTTTGGAAATACATGGTTAATGTTTTAAAATTCTGGGTAGAGGATTGTAATGTTGATGGTTTTCGTTGCGATATGGCACACCTCGTTCCGCTTAATTTTTGGATATATGCTAAAAGGAAAATGTCGAAGGTAAAAGAAGGACTTTTCTGGTTCGGTGAGTGCGAAGAGCCGGAATATCACAAAGTATTTGACGCCACATATACGTGGAGATGGATGCATGCCACAGAAGATTTTTATAAAGGAAAAATGAATCTTCAAAGTTTGCTTACTGTATTATATAAATCAGTAACGGAATTTCCGTGTAACTCTTTCCGGGCGTACTTCACATCCAATCATGATGAAAATAGCTGGAACGGCACGGAGTACGAAAAATATGGTGATGCTGCACAATTATTCGCGGTTTTTTCGTGCACGTGGAACGGCATTCCTTTGATTTATTCCGGTCAGGAAATGCCGAATAAAAAACGCCTGAAGTTTTTTGATAAAGATCACATCGAATGGACTGGTAAATTTGAATTACATGATTTTTATAAAACACTTTTAACGCTTCGATCCAATAACAAATGTCTTCGTGCAGGAGATCCGAATATACTTACAAAGATCATCTCACATCCTGACGACCACCGGGTTTTTTCTTATTTGCGAAAATATAAATCAAACCAGGTGCTGGTGGTCTTGAACTGCTCAAATGAAGGATTAAATTTTGAAGTAAAGAATGTAACAGGCGTTTTTCGAAATGTTTTTGGCGGCGATGATATTACTTTTGAAACGAGTAAACAGGTATGGCTGAATGCGTGGGGATTTCTGGTTTTTGAAAGAATGCCAATGCTGAGTTATAAACTAAAAACGTAGGAATGGAAACAGGTGAGATGGTTTAACAGCAAACAAACAAAAATAAAATTCGGAAAAAATTCTTTCTTTTATAGTCGGTTATTTTTAAAATAAAAATTATTTGACCGCAACATTAAAAAATATATGTAATTTAATTCCCCGTATCAGTTTTAAATTTTATAGAAATATAGTTTTCTCCGGCCTCAACGAGTTTAAAAGGTGCTTTTACAGAAGCTGGTAATTGATCCCACATTTCAGTGGGCTTCCCTTTAAATGGAATTTTCAACACCGCACTAGAAGATTTGTATTCCTCTGCAACAGTTTTAACGCCTTTTAATTTTTTCAGACCTTCTTTTAAATTAGCGAGATTCGGATCTTCATATTCAACATTCGAAATCATGATCGCGTCTGTATCTTTATGGCCCTTGAAGAGCGTGTTAAACGAAGATTTCGCATCGTTGATCGCCGTTTTGAGAGAATCAGAAGCATTTTTCAAGGATGGTGCAGCTGGATTTGTTTTTTGTTGTGCGCCATGCTTTACCTGGCCTGTTGCAGTAAGTGACAAGGCCAATATTCCAATAAAAAACAGACAGATAATTTTCATTTTTTTTAGTTTAAAAAATCAGAAAAAAATCTTCCTGCAATTATCAAAGGCAAAAAAATCTGAAATAAAATTATTATTATTTTGAAAGAAATATAATAGAATAAACGGTTGAGCGTGTACAAAATCATGAAAATGACTCAATGATTACAAATAATTGACTTTTTTGATTATGCAATGCCAATAAACAAACAAATACTGGCAATTCTTATTTTGATGAAATCTTTATTTTCTTATCGGAAGTATGGCCACCGTCAATCTGCTGGCACAAAATAATTTTTCTTCGTCATCATAAATTTTAATATCCCACACATGTGTTCTTTTGCCGAGATGCAAAGGATGGGCAAATGCAGTTACGGTTCCATCTTTTACGCTTCGCAAATGGTTTGCGTTTATTTCCAGGCCAACACAGTAATATTTGTCACGGTCAATAACCAGGGCAGAGCCGATACTGCCAATAGTTTCAGCCAATACACAGGAAGCGCCTCCATGAAGAAAACCATAAGGCTGGCGGGTTGTAGCATGCACCGGCATAGACATTTTTAAAAAGTTCTCTCCTATTTCTACCCATTTTAATCCGAGAAATTCAGCCATCGTATTGCTGCTGATTCCCGCAAGATCTTCAATGGTGATATTTTTATGAAACCAAATCGACATGTTAAAGAATAAAATTAGGAAGAAGAAAAAGAAGTTTATTTTTTGTAAATGGCTTTCTTTACTGCTTCCGGCAAAAATTGAGAAATATCGCCGTTGTTGCGGATCACATCTCTTATCAAGGTGCTGGCGATGGAAGTATATTTTGGAAGCGTTGTTAAAAAAATTGTTTCTACATTATTTTTCAGGCTTCTGTTCATATCAGCAATTGCTTTTTCGTATTCAAAATCATTTACGTACCGGATACCGCGCAAAATAAAATCAGCTCCAACTTCTTTGCAACAATCTACAGTGAGTCCGTCATATGCGAGCACGCCGATTCGCGGTTCGTCTTTATAAATTTCCTGGAGCCATTCCAATCTTTGCTCTTCAGAAAACATCGGAACTTTATTACTGTTTCTTCCCAGGCCGATGTATAATTTGTCGAACAAAGGAAGCGCACGATCAATGATGTCAGTGTGCCCAAGCGTAACAGGGTCAAAGGTTCCGGGAAATAAGCAGATTCGTTCCATAAAAGTTTTTGCTTTATTTTAAAATGAAAAACTCAACTAAAAGTTTGTTGATTGCTGAGTAAATATAACACAGCCATCCTGATTGCAACGCCATTTTCCACCTGTTGCAAAATAATGGATTCTTTGGAATCAGCCACATCACTGTCTATTTCCACACCCCTGTTGATGGGTCCCGGATGAAGAATTACAATGTCTTTATTTAAACTATCCAAAAGCTTTTTAGTGACACCATACACAAGATTGTATTCTCTTAAAGAAGAAAATAGAACCTGGTTTTGACGTTCCAGTTGTATGCGAAGAATGTTGGCCACGTCACACCATTGCAAAGCTTTTTTAAGATTATATTCTACACGAATATCAAACGCTTCTTTTATGTACTTTGGAATTAATGTTGGCGGCCCTGCAACCATCACTTCTGCGCCCGCTTTTTTCAATAAATAAATATTGCTAAGCGCCACTCTTGAATGCATGATATCTCCCACCAAAACAATTTTTTTTCCTTCTAATTTCCCAAGTTTTTCTTTTATCGAATAAGCGTCTAATAAAGCCTGCGTAGGATGTTCATTTATTCCATCGCCGGCATTGATAATTGCCGCTGGAATGTGTTTTGCCAAAAAATGAGGAGCACCGCTGGCACTGTGGCGCATCACCACCATATCGACTTTCATTGACAAGATGTTATTTACCGTATCCAATAAAGTTTCTCCTTTCGATACGGACGATCCGGAAGTGGAAAAATTGAGTGTATCGGCACTGAGTCTTTTTTCAGCTACTTCAAACGAAATCCTGGTTCTTGTTGAGTTTTCATAAAATAAATTGACGATTGTGATATCGCGCAAAGACGGCACTTTTTTTATCGGCCTCTGTAATACTTCTTTAAATTGGGTGGCAGTAGAAAGAATTAATTCAATGTCGGAGAGTTGTAAATCTTTAATGCCGAGAAGATGTTTGGTGGATAGTTGCATTAAAGGTCAAAGCTAAATGAAAAAATGGAAATTGAAGTCGAGAGGATATAATTTTTTTCGTGATAAATAGGATGAATGAGTATTTGTATTTACAAAAAGGCGACGCCTACTGCGAATGTTTCAAAGGGCGTTGCACATCGCAGATATTTCAACGCCCTTTGACATTTATTGGTATAAATTCTAATTCCAATCTCTATGGATACAATAAATATTTGGCTCGCATTTTTTTATACTCACTCAGTCCCGGCTCCCAGCTTTTGCGAATGTCTTCTTCACTTTTTCCTGCGATGATTTGTTGTTTGAAAAGGTCTGTTCCTGCAAGACCATCAATGCTTCCCATCTGTTTACTTTGAGAGCGATCAAAGAATTTTTCTTTTTGCGGATAAGCTTTATACAGTTCCATTATCCATGTAATGTTGATCTGTCCTATCCTGCGAAACTCACTCATGTCATAATTTCTCAGGTCCAGCCCGTAACAGGTTTCGTCCTGGTGCAAAGGCGTTTCTGACATTCCCTGCAAACTTACCGGCGTAAAAGAAAATGGATAAATGCCTTTTAAAGCAGGGCTTCCCAAAACAGTAAATGGAATATGGGTGCCACGTCCCTGGCTGATAATTGTACCTTCAAATAAACACAACGAGGGATAAAGCAGAATCGATTGCTGCGAATTAAGATTTGGAGAAGGATGCACCGGCAAAGTATAGTCCATATTGTGTTCATAATTTTTCACCGGAATAATTTTAATGTTACATTTCAATTTACCGGGAATCCATCCTTCCCCGTTGATCATTTGAGCAAATTCACCGATAGTCATACCATGCGTAATTGGAATGGGAAATTTACCAATGCCAGATTTAAACTTCATATTCAATACGGGACCATCAACAAAACCATTCGGATTAGGACGATCGAGGATCAATAATTCTTTGCCAAATTCTGCGCACGATTCCATTACATCGCAAAGTGTGTTTATGTTCGTATAGAACCTGCAACCAACATCCTGGATATCAAAAACCATAATGTCTATTTTTGATAAGTCATCTTTTGTTGGCTTTCTTTTTTTACCATATAATGAAACAATCGAAATGCCTGTTTTAGCATCTGTTTCATCACCAACAACGGCGCCATTACTGGCATTTCCACGAAATCCGTGCTCAGGTCCAAAGATGGTTTGAATATGAATGCCAAGTTTGAGTAAGCTATCTACACTTAATTTATTTCCAATAATGGAAGTTTGGTTCACCACCATTCCAACTTTCTTACCTTTTAAATAAGGAAGGTATTTTTCCACCTGATCCGCACCAGTTATAATTGACCTTTTAGAAAATTTCGAATCATTCAATTTCTCCTTATTTTTTAAGGCTAAAAATGGAATTGAAATAAATACAATGGCAATAGCAATAAAGCGTAGTTTCATAATTTGAAAAATTTATTTGTCACGAATATATGACACACAAACAATTAATTGTTTATCTCTGAGAAACAAAATTCTTTTCCTTTTACAATGTTTCTTCGGTAGCAAAATCGCTTTACACTTGAGCGTTGATGTAAAGTGTGTTAACTTTGAAGATTGTACTTTGAATTTTGAACTTAAAAAGATAAAATGCAAAATTTTTTAAAAGAATTAAAGATCTCTGAATTAAATAAAGGCGTTTCTACCGGAACAAAATGGATTTCTGCTTCCGGTGAAAAAATAAAATCTTCCTCTCCTGTTGATGGCAAACTGATTGCAAGCGTAAATGCATGTGATAAAAGAAGTTTTGATTATGTGGTGGAAACCGCACAAAATGCTTTCCTTGAATGGCGTGCATGGCCGGCACCAAAACGTGGTGAAATCATTCGTCAGATAGGAAATGAATTGAGAAAGAATAAAGCAACCCTGGGAAAATTGGTAAGTTATGAAATGGGCAAAAGTCTGCAGGAAGGAATGGGAGAAGTACAAGAAATGATCGATATTTCGGATCTCGCGCTTGGGCTGTCGCGCCAACTTTATGGTCTTACGATGCACAGCGAACGGCCGGGACACCGAATGTATGAACAATACCATCCATTGGGAATCGTAGGAATTATTTCGGCGTTTAATTTTCCGGTGGCCGTGTGGAGTTGGAATAGCCTGATAGCCATGGTTTGCGGCGATGTATGCATCTGGAAGCCTTCCGAAAAAACACCTCTTTGCGGAATCGCCTGTCAGAATATTATTTCAAAAGTTTTTAAAGAAAATAATGTTCCGGAAGGTGTTTGTAATTTAGTAACCGGCGGACGTGAAGTAGGTGAATGGATGTGCAACGATCCAAAAGTCGCTCTTGTTTCTGCTACCGGTTCTACCAGGATGGGAAAGGCTGTAAGCGCCGCAGTTGGTGCCAGGCTTGGAAAAAGTCTACTCGAACTGGGTGGAAATAATGCCATTATCATCACAAAAGAAGCAGACTTAAATATCGCTTTGGTTGGATGTTTGTTTGGTGCTGTTGGCACCGCCGGACAACGTTGTACTACTACCCGCCGATTGATCATTCATGAAGATATTTACGATGTTTTCAAAAAGAAACTGGTAAATGCTTATAAACAATTAAAAATTGGCGATCCTTTGAAAGAAGAAAATCACGTTGGGCCCTTGATAGATCAGCATGCCGTAACTGCTTATCTGAATGCCATTGATCAGATAAAAAAACAGGGTGGAAAAATGGTGTTGGCAGGTGGAACGCTGTCGGGTAAAGGGTTTGAGAGCGGCTGTTATGTAAAGCCGTGCATCGCTGAAGTGACCAATGATATGGAAATTGTACAGCATGAGACTTTTGCTCCGATTTTGTATTTAATAAAATATCAAACACTGGAAGAAGCCATTGCTCTTCAGAATGGAGTGCCACAGGGATTGTCCAGTTCTATTTTTACTTTAAATCTTAGAGAAGCAGAAACATTTCTTTCCAATGCAGGAAGTGATTGTGGAATCGCAAATGTAAATATCGGAACTTCCGGAGCTGAGATTGGTGGCGCTTTTGGTGGCGAAAAAGAAACAGGCGGAGGAAGAGAAAGCGGCAGTGAAGCATGGAAAGTTTATATGCGCCGGCAAACAAATACCATCAATTATTCTGATACACTTCCATTGGCACAAGGAATAAAATTTACGGTATGATGAAATGAAAACGATGGTATTTGTTTGTTTGCTGAAAACATTCTTTGGCTTAGTTTCTTTTTGTTAATTCATAATTCTTACTTTTACAACGTCTGCATTTTTCGGGATGTAGCGCAGCCCGGTAGCGCGTTTCGTTCGGGACGAAGAGGCCGCTGGTTCGAATCCAGTCATCCCGACAAAAAAGAGAATCAAAACTTATCGATCCTTGTAAAATTCATTGATTTTCAAGGATTTTTTTTGTTCTTCTTGTCAAATAAAATCAAAAAATATCAATATTCCAGTGAGTAAATCAGTGAGTGTTTTAAGGCATAAAGTTTGTACTCACTAAATAGCTCATAACCTGTTGTAATGCATGGGTTTGTGAAATAAACACTTATCTAACCTTTCATGTCGCACGCCATACTTTTGCTAAAACCGTCGCTTTGAAAAACGGCATTCCTTTAGATACGGTACAAATGATGTTAGGCCATAGTAAAATAACTACTACTCAAATTTATGCCGATGTAGATGAAGAAAAAATTATCAATGATATGGCTGGCCTTGAAGAAAAGCTAAATAAAAAAAGAAGTATATCGGCGGTACAATGAATCGATCTGAAGGATTTCGACTTGTTACAGTTTCTTTCTTAATATCCTTTGTCAAGGAGAGGTCGCATACCACTTTTATAATATCCACCCATTCCGGCCTAGATACTCCTATGCAAATGTCTATGCGGCTATCAGCTGTATTTTTCCTAAAAAATCTGATAAGGGCTTTAATTCGCCCATAATTTAATTGAGTTTTTTAATTAAAGCTCATCGCTGTGATTAAACTGAAAATGAAAAATTTTATTGATCCAAAGGCCTAATTTACAGTAAGCGAAGAAATAATCGTGATTTGATTCAGGAGGGCTCCTTGGGCGGAAGGCAATTTTGGCCTGGACCATTCGATAAGGAAACCTAGTCCCTTGCGCAGATCTCCAGACCTTTCTACTGTAAAATGTGATAGGTAACTTTCATTAAATATGTAAATCGATAAGCAATTAGCGATATAATGATTGAATCTTGGTCAAACTCACATCAACAGCTGGATCGAAGGCGCTGCTCATCATATACTTTTCAAGGCTGTAAAGCAGTTGCCTTGCCTCCGGCCTGTCGTCTGCGTCTATAAGCAAGTCAATGCCTGATACAAGGAGTTTTCCTTTGCCAACTTTACATTCAAAAAGTAGTCCGAGGGGGCGCGAAGTAACCCAGTCATCAATTACCCGTACAATTGGTTGAATCTTTTTAGATACGCTGTCAAGAATGATGACATTTGAGTGGCTCATTGCGTCCCACCATTGATAGTCGCTGTAATAATGAGTGGGAAAATATTGTAAGGCCGGATTTTTTGGATTGCATAAAATGCCGAGTGTATGAGGTGGCTGACCTTGTGTCCACGCGGTATTCCAAAATATGCTGGAAAAGCCTGCCGGAATCTTTCCGCCGTTCGAACTATCCACCGTTCCCTTCCTGAATGTCAATAATACCTTGCCTCCATTGTTCAGGAGCGCTACAGCGTTGTCATCCAGAATATGAGTTATGTACACATCACTATGGATGGGTTTGGGCGCCGCAGGATATACAAAAATCGTCCAATCATTTTCGTGGCCATTTACAGACACCGAGAATGTCAACATCGAGGGTTTATCAATACTTAACAGCGATTGCGTAATATTTCCCAAAAAGATACCATTGCCAAGTGGTATCGATGTTTGCTTTAGCTTGCCTGCCAAAAGCAATTTTCCCTTATCATCTTTTATTGTCCAGCGGGGAACGACATTTTCAAGAGGCTGTGCGCCAAAATTTGCAATCTCCACCGGTACTGATAATGATTCGGTGTTCAGGTAAACCATTTTTGGCAGGCGAACAAGCGGTACTACCGCATTACAAAAGCGGCTGTATTCTTTTCCGGTAACATATCCTTTGTCCCTCCAAAAAACATTGACCACGCCTACGAGCGCTGTGCCTTGACCCGGAAAATCGTTCAGTCCCAAAAGTTGGAAGCCGCCAAAACCCGGTGTGCGCAAAGCCGCTTCAATATCAGCTTTATAA
>JBQCFI010000527.1:0-5056 GCA_051959325.1 Ginsengibacter sp.
GGACACCGACCATGGAAGCAATTAATAAGGATTGATGGATGCTAACTTATTTTTTTCATTATATATTTGAGGTATAGAAAATGCAAACTCTTTTTATCAATTAAAATACAATTTCCATGGCAGAAAATCAACAGGATGGTAAGGAGCCGTCCGTTTCCAGAAGAAATTTCATCCGCAACACTTCTCTTGCCGCAGCCGGGTTTGATAGTGTGCCGCGTCATGTGTTGGGAAGAGGTGGTGTAGCTCCCAGTGATAAATTATTAATTGCAGGCGTCGGTGCCGGAGGTAAAGGCGGTGATGATCAGCGTCATTTCGCCAAAACAGGAAAAGCAGAAATTGCTTTTCTGTGTGATGTGGACGATCGGCAGGCAGTTCAGAACCGTAAGTTATTTCCCAAAGCAAAATATTATCATGACTGGCGGGAAATGTTTGAAAAGGAACATAAACATTTTGATGCAGTAGATGTGGGCATTCCTGATCATAACCATGCAACGGTTGGATTTCATGCGATGCAATTAGGTAAACATGTTTATGTACAAAAACCTTTGACCCATGATATTTGGGAAGCACACATGATGGGTGAAGCTGCAAAACGTTATAAAGTGGTTACCCAAATGGGCGACCAGGGTTCTTCCGGTGATGGTGTACGCCAGTTAAGAGAATGGTATGAGGCAGGGATCATTGGTGAAGTACATACGGTTCATTGCTGGACTAACAGGCCCGTATGGCCCCAGGGGGTTCCATGGTCAACCAAAAATCCAACCGTACCAGCGGGTCTTAACTGGGACCTTTGGCTGGGAACTGCACAGTCACATCCTTATGAAGATATGATCGTGCCTTTCAACTGGAGAGGATGGTGGGATTTTGGCACGGGAGCGATTGGTGATATGGCCTGTCATATTGTGGGCCCTGTGTTTAAGGTACTTGGACTTCAATATCCGACAGAAGTGGTAAGCAGCGTAAGTACACCTTATGTAGATAACTGGCAACAGGCATACTACCCGCAGAGTGGTCCTGTATCATCGTCTTCACACCTGAAGTTTAAAGGAAAGAATGGCCAGGATGTTAGCCTCAGTTGGATGGATGGTGGTATCCAGCCCCCGCGGCCGGAAGAATTAGGGCCTAACGAAGTAATGGGTGGCAAAGGCGATAAGGGAAATGGTGTGATCTTCGAAGGCACCAAAGGTAAAATGATGTGTGGCGTTTATGGAGAAGATCCTCAATTGTTACCTACCTCGCGTACCAAAGAAGTGAATGTGCCTAAAAAATATCCGCGTGTGCCCGGTGGTGAGGATGGACACTACGGACAATGGGTTGAAGCCTGCCTGGCTGGTTACGGAAAGATGGAAGTAGATTCACCCTTTGTGGAATACGCCGTTCCGCTAACGCAAAGTATATTAATGGCCAACCTGGCTATTCGCAGTTTTGATTACCGGCAGCCAACAGCAGATGGAAAAGGATTTACTTATCCCGGACGTGGCATCACGCTTCAATGGGATGCCGAAAACCTGAAGGTTACCAACTTTGATCCGGCTAACCAGTTTGTAAAACGGACTTACCGCGAGGGATGGCCTGAATTGAAATTCTAAGATCAGTTTTTTAAATAGAAAAGGAAAGGCGAAGCAGGCAGCTTCGCCTTTCTTATAATGTACGTCATTGCCGGGAGGCTGTAAATACCTTTCCGGATGGTGGGATAGCAGCCTACAACAAGCACAATAGCGGGTCTTATGGATTTTAAGAGGTGACACCTTTTTGGAAAGGTGTCACCTCTTAAAATCCGTGACCACCCGACGCTAAAAAACGTTGTACGGGTACATAAATCTACAGGCTAAAACCATCTTGACTTTGACAATGATCCCATTTGCCTGAGAAAATACTTAACGTTTACCATCAATTATGATTTCTTGCCTTTGATCAGCTCATTCTGAAGGTTCGGGATAGCTGCGAATTTCTTTGAAGTGGACATGCGCCATTATTCAAAGGTGAAAGCGTTCTCTCGTAATAGTCGCCGTTTCTCTTACCTACATTGTGTCTAAATAACGGAAGCATGTGCCGGCAGAAAAAATCTCGTTTATGCCGTCGGGTATTATGGGGGCGATGTATGTGTAGGAGTGAAAGTGGAATGAGCCTTTCTCAAGTATGGCTGGTGACGACACCGACCGGCGAAGCAGACCACGGAAGCAAAGGTTTGGCAATAGGCAAGGTGTGACTCCACTTGGTCGGTGAGGACACCGACCATGGAAGAAAATTCAATGCAACGTTTCTAAATTTTGAAGTGTCATACTAAAAAAATTTTATGCGAAACATTGTTCATTTTTTAATCTCTCTGGTTTTACTTTTAATAGTTGGTTCTTGCAAAAAGACAGGAAAAACCGATAAATGTTTTCCTGGAGTCGAGACAGTCAGACAAATAACCGACACGCCTGCAGTTATCAAAGTGACAGCGACCGCAAACGCTGTTTATATAGTTGAACAAGGTTCAATTGACACCAAACTAATCCCTTGTAATCTGGCAAAAGAATTTATTCAGAATGACTTGCCGGTTATCATAAGTGGTGACGTTAAAAAGACACCGAAAGATTCCGGTCCATGCTGTACTGAAAATTTAGTTATTACAAAAATTACAAAGTGACTTTCCGGAATCTGATGTTTACCTATTCTGTTCGAAAGTGCATGAAACATGATAGATAAAAATTTGGTATTCATGAACTATACAGCCACTAACAAGCGCATCTTCTTCCATGGCTGTCATGTTCAAGGAACCAATAATGCAAATCCGGGGACAGCCGCCATGCAAGCAATCTTCTTCAGTCTATTTAATTTTCTTACACTTGATTTGCTGGCCTCCCTGGTGAAGCACAAAGCCGTCAACTTCGTTTTGATCGTTTCTTGTAAACTCCAACTGAATATCTTCACCTTTGGCAAAGAAAGAATCTTTCTTTTCTGCAAAAAAAGTCTTGCTGCCCTGCCCGGTTGGCGTAGCCAGCAATACACTATCCTTTGCGTTTATCTGTAACGTTAATCCCGGCCTCAATTCATATTTTCCTTCATATTGTTTCATGATTTGTTCATCAAGGCTGATAGCCTTTCTCTCTTTGGGAAGCTCATATTTTTTATTATAAAGAATAGCATAAATGCTGTTTGAAATGGCTCCTATGGTTTCATTGGAGGCATTGCTCAACAGGATAATCGTTATCCCATCAGCAGGAACACGCGATATAGTGGTGATATAACCCGGTATGCCTCCGCCATGGGATACCCTCCTTTTTCCGTCAACACTGTCTATTCCCCATCCATATCCATAATTGTTCTTTACAGGCGTGTAGGCTTCAGTTTGCTGTGAGGCTGATAAAATGCTATTATTCTCAAGTGCCTGGCTCCACTTATATAAATCGCCGGTAGTGGAATAAATGGCTCCGGCAGAAAATGAGATGGTGGAATCAACGATGGGCGCTCTTGTGGTATCATGATCATTTAAGACGAAATACCCGACGGTTTTATCCGGGCTTTTCAGATTGGTAAAATCAAAACCGCTGTGTGTCATTTTCAAAGGTGAAAAGATATATTTACGTACTGCCTGTTCGTAGGATGTTTTCGCCACTTTTTCAATGATGTAGCCAAGTATAGAGTAGCCGCTATTGCTATAGCTCCACCCGGTACCCGGCGAAAAATCGAGCGGTTTATTTTCGAATAAAGCCATCATTTGTTCGCGGGTTTTGGGTTTGGTAATTTCATTCTTCATGAAATTTTCATCGTTGGTATAATTGTAAACGCCGGCAGTGTGCGTGAGCAGCTCTTTGATGGTGATACTGTCGCCCCTTGGATAATCCGGAAAATATTTATTGAGTTTATCAGCTACCGATAACCTGTTTTCTGCCTGTAGTTTCAGGATCACCGCTGAGGTAAACTGTTTGGTAACAGATCCTAACTGGAAAATAGAATGTTCATCATTTAATACCCTTGCTTCAGCATCGCGATAACCGTAGCCTTTGTTTAGCAAAACAGTATCACTTTTGGCTACCAACGCAGCACCATTGAACCGGCTGAGTTTGTTGTAGGTATTTAGCAACGTTTCAATTTTTGCTGCATCATTTTGCGCAAAGCAGCAAGGCAGCAGGAAGACAAGAACAGTTACAATTAGAAGAATTCTTTTCATGATAGAAGTTTATAGCTAATAAATTTAATCTATAATTTATTCACACGGTAAAAATCTTTGTTGCAAAATGATGTAGAATAAAAAATCCCTTTATTTCTTGCTTCACTACGCTCCCTCCGCCTTTCCTCATTCCCATTTTATCAATTCATTCCCGGCTTCATTACGCAGTTTTTCCAAATCGGCGGAAGTGCCGCTCCAAACAAGGATCATACATGTCATAATTATTGGTGGAACAATCTTTGACAGGAACCATAGATAGTAAACAATGAAACAATGAAAAAGATATTAATGATCCTTACTTCTCACAAAGAGATGGAGCATACTGATAGCACTACCGGCGTATGGCTTGGGGAATTTACCGATCCTTATTATGAATTTATAGATGCAGGATACCAGGTCACCCTTGCAAGCCCCAAGGGCGGTACACCACCCATTGATCCGATGAGTAAGCTTACCGAAAATATTACGGCTTCCAACCGCAGATTTGATCATGATGAAGCGGCAAAAGCAGCATTTAATAATACCCATACTTTGGGCGACATTAATGTATCGGACCATGATGCTTTATTCATTCCCGGGGGGCACGGACCGCTGTGGGATCTCGCAACTGATGATCAGAGTGGCAAAATAATCGTGGAATTTTTACAGGAACATAAATACGTAGCAGCGGTGTGCCACGGCCCTGCTGCACTGATCAGGGCGGCAGAGCTGCAACCCGGATTATTGCAGGGAAAAAAGATTACCGCATTTTCCAATACGGAAGAAGCGATGGTTATGCGCAGTAAAAATGTGCCTTATGAAATGGAAACCCGGTTGAAAGATTTAGGGGCTGATTATCATGCCGCGTTGATTCCCTTTACTTCCCGGGTAGAAAAAGATGGCCTGTTGATCACCGGTCAA
>JBQCFI010000528.1:0-18737 GCA_051959325.1 Ginsengibacter sp.
AATTAAAGCGGCTAACACGATTCAAATCCTTTCACCGGGTGAACAAGCGAGCATTACATCAAGCAGAATCGAAATAAAAAAGAATGTTGACATAGACCATGTAATGGCCTGGAAAAACGGTTATTTTTTATTTGACAATACAGATATCTATACATTAATGCGTCAGGTATCCAGGTGGTATAATGTAGATGTAGAATATCAAGGCAAAATAACAGAAGAAGGGTTTTCAGGAAAAATTTCAAGAAATGTACCGCTGTCTAAATTTATAAAAGTATTAGAATTAAACGAAGTGCATGTAAAAACAGAAGGAAGAAAAATGATTGTCGGTTCCGAAGAAGACTAAGAATTAAACTATTAAATTAATATACTAATATAGGATAAATTTAAAAAAGGCTGGAAGTGCGGGAACACAACCAGCCGATAAGTTAGGTTTATCTCAGCCTATAAGGGCATTAACAAAAAAGCTTGTAGAAACGCTATTTTTTTAACCTAAACAATACAAAGTTATGTTTTTAAAAGTTACATGTAAGTTACCTTGCGAAAAAAGAAGATATCTTACTAAAACCCTGTTGATCATGAAGTTCATTGCCATCTTGCTGTTTGCCACCGGGTTGCAGGTAAGTGCAACAGGTTATTCACAGACGATCACTTTGGCGGAAAACAATGTTTCCCTGAAAAAAGTTTTCAGGGAAATAGAAAAGCAAAGTGGTTACCAGTTTTTTTATAAAGACCGCCTGATAAGTCAAACACGCAACGTGAGCATTAATGTACGAAATGCTACTGTGGAAACGGTATTAAATGAATGTTTTAAGAATCAGCCATTGACCTACACACTTATAGACAAGATTGTTGTAATTAAAGCAAAAAAACATGTCGGATTAATTAGCGCTGTTGCCATTCTGCCAGCACCTATCAGCATAATTCATGGAACAGTAAAAGATGATAAAGGACGGCCATTAGTGGGAGTTTCCGTTGTGGTGAAGGGAACTACAAGGGGAACAAGCACCAATGTAGAGGGAAGTTTTAGCATTGACGCTAATGTAGGGGATGTGCTTGAATTTACAATTGTAGGTTATCAAAAAAGAAGTGTAACGGTAAAAGATAATCAGCCGGTCAACATTCAAATGGAAATCGAAGTAACAACGGGAAGTGAAATAGTGGTGGTAGGATATGGAACAAAAAAGAGAGAATATCTTACCGGTTCAGTATCAACAATAAATTCCGAGGTTTTGCAATCCAAGCCCATAACAAATACAATGTCTGCCCTCCAAGGTGAGATACCTGGAGTAATAATACAGAGATCATCCGGGCAGCCCGGAGTAGAGGGATTTGATTTGAATGTAAGAGGATATTCTTCTACCAATGGAGGCAATACGCCACTTGTTCTGATTGATGGAGTTGCTGGTAACCTCGACTTATTGAATCCTGATGATATTGAATCTATATCTGTATTGAAAGATGCAGCCGCTTCTATTTATGGGGCAAGGGCGGCAAACGGAGTTATGATCGTTACAACAAAAAAAGGAAGAAAGGGAATCCCCAAAATTGGTTACAGTGGCAACGTAGCTGTTTCGAAGATGTCCGGAATGATGAAAAGTCCAAGCAACTATCAGTTTGCTCTGATGGAAAATGAAGCAAATATTCATAATGGAGCGGCTCCGATGTATACTCCTGACTTACTCGAAAAAATTAAAAACAATGATCCAAATCCAATTCCTCATCCAATATATGGAGGGTGGATGCTTTTTTTTACTAACACCAATTGGATTGACGCGGTCATTGGAAGCGGTTTCCAACAGAAGCACAATATTAATATCTCGGGCGGTGGTAATAATTCAACTTATTATTTGTCAGGCGGCTATAGTAAAGAGGATGGGGTAATAAAATATGCGCCTGACAATAATGAACGGTATAATCTGAGATTAAATTATGACTATGATTTTTCTAAACGAATAAGATTGGAAACAAAGATTTCATTTGATAATCAGAATCGAACCGATGTTGGAGGAGTAGGTTCACAAGGAATTATTACAGAGGCGATTTTCGGAATGCCAAACCATCCTGTTTATACTCAGGACGGCAAGAACTTTTTTGCCCAGGGCGGGTGGGGTAATGCTGTTGCCGAGGCTAAAGAAGGCGCAAAGGCTTCTTTTATAACGCATAATATAAACACGAATTTTAAATTAATTTTTGATGTTTTCAAGGATCTGAAATTAAATTTGCAAGCTGGTATTAATCAAACCAATCAGAATAATACCGATATTGGAAAGGCTGTGCCACTTTATAAATGGGATAATAGTAATATTCAATATTATGCCATAGCAAATCCGGATCAGGCTTGGTTGACAAGGACAAGTTATAATGGAATCTATCAAAATTTTACCGGTTATTTAGAATATAACAAAATTCTAAACAAGCATGAAATTGAGCTAATGGCTGGAGGCTCTTATGAATACAACAATTTTGATTGGTTCAATACAACGCGCGATCATTTTTCTACTGACAATGTTTGGTCAATTAATCTTGGAGGCACTCAAAATATGTCCAGTACCGAACAGGCACAACACTGGGCCATAGGATCGGCCTTTTCAAGGCTAAGTTATACTTATGATCATAAATACCTGCTAGATGCGACTCTTCGCTACGATGGAAGCTCTCGTTTCCAACCGAATTCAAGATGGGGAGTTTTTCCGGGGGTTTCTGCCGCATGGAGAATCGGGCAGGAAAATTTTATTAAAAATACCGGAATTTTTAGTGACTTGAAGTTAAGAGCATCTTATGGGCAAACCGGTAATCAGGAGGGAATCGGTTTATATGACTATATCCAACTAATAAATATAGGTGGTTCATATCCTTTTGGTGCGGGTACCCAAACGCAATCCGCATCTTTAGCAGGTATGGTTTCCACCAGTCGCACATGGGAGACATTGATCAACAAAAACGTTGGAATCGATGGTTCCTTACTCTCCAATAAATTAAATTTTTCTTTTGATTATTTTATTAAGAGAAACAAAGATTTGCTGATACCCGTAACATATCCAAGTTTACTTGGAGCAACACCGCCATATTCAAATTCAGGAGAACTAAAAACCTGGGGATTTGAGACGTCGTTAGGCTGGAAAGATAAGATTGGAAATTTTAAATATTCAGTAAAATTGATTTTAAGTGATGCTCAAAATAAGATTGTTAAATATGGAGGCTCCGATACTTATGTTTTGGGCTTGAATAGTTTAACTGAATGGCCTTATCCTTCGCCACGTCAGGGTTACCCTCTGGATAGTTATTACGGATACGTATTTGATGGTGTGATTAGAACTCAAAAGCAACTTGATGATTATAAAAAATTGGGAGGAGTACCGAGCGATATCAAAATAGGCGATGCCATGTTCAAAGACTTAAACGGAGATGGTAAGATCAGTTTGTACGGTGATAAGCCGGGAGAAAACGGCGATGTGGAGTATTTGGGTACCCTTACTCCCCGTTATAATTTTGGCATCAACATAAATTTGTCTTACAAGAATTTTGATCTTGGAATTTTTGCCCAGGGAGTGGGCAAAAGAACCATTTTCAGGGAAGGAGATTATGCGATGCCATGGAGCGCATGGTGGAGGCAGCCCCCATTATTTTATTTTGGTAAGACATGGAATGAGGATAGGCCAAACGCGCCATACCCTGAACTGAGTTTTGGCAATATCAATAACTGGAATTATCAGCCTTCTACATTACAAAAAATTAATGCCGCTTATTTAAGACTTAAAAATCTTCAGTTTGGTTATACTTTTTCTGATAGATTCTTGAAAAAGGCTTCTATTTCGAAAGCCCGGATCTATTTCAGCGGACAGGATTTGTGGGAATTAGATAGTGTAAAGGGAGGTTGGGATCCGGAAGCTTCTACCTCAGGATTTAATTATCCCTTTCAAAGATTTTACTCTGTAGGCATTGACGTAACTTTTTAATATTAATAATCATGATACAAATACTCAAAAAATATAAATATTTTTTTCTGATCTTTTTATTGATCGGGTGCAAAAAGGCGTTGGACCTTACGCCCGAAGATCAGATCTCGGATGCATCATTTTGGAAGACTCCAGCTCATTTTGAATTGGCTGCCAATGACTTTTATTATGCTCTCAAAGAGGTTCCGCAATATATAGATAACAACTCTGATATCGCTTTCGGTGCCGGCCCGAATCCGGTTAGCGATGGTTCCTATTTGCCAACTGCAAATTCACCTGTATGGGATAATGCATATAAAAACATCAGAGCCACCAATTATTTATTAGAAAAGGCCAGAACATCCGGTTTGGGTAACAGTATTGACCGGTGGGTAGGGGAGGCGTTGTTTTTCAGAGCTTATAATTATTGGAATTTGGTGGAGAGCTTCGGTGGTGTTCCAAAAATTGATACCGTACTGGATGTGACATCACCGGAACTGTATACACCGAAATCCTCTCAGTCTGAAATTATAGATTTTATCATAGAGGATTTACAAAAGGCGGTGAATATGTTGCCAAAGCAAAGTGAACTTGCTGCCGACGAAATCGGAAGAGTTACGCAGGGCGCAGCCCTTAGTTTGGAAGCAAGAGCAGCGTTATATATGGGTACTTGGGCAAAATATCACGGGGAAGGTGATCCTGCAAAATATATCAATATCGCAGTAGAAGCTGCCCAAAAGGTGGTGGCATCAAATGAGTATTCCCTTTATACAGATGGACCCGATAGTTATAAAAATCTTTTTATTCTTAAAGGAGATGACAGCAAAGAGGTAATTCTTGCACGACGGTATTATGAAAACCGTATGGTTCACAACTGGACACGTGAACTTTGGTTCAATGCTATGGTTCCCACCAAAAATCTTGCAGACATGTATTTGGCAACAGATGGCTTGCCCATTGATAAATCACCATTGTTCAAAGGTTATAACACCCTTACAAGTGAATTTCAAAATAGGGACCCGAGAATGTCGATGACATTCATCGTGCCTGGTAGTACTATATTTTTCGAAGGAGGGCTTATGCAGCCTACCTACCCTGGCTTTAGTGGATCCAATGCCACTCATACAGGTTATATGATCCGGAAATTTTTGGATGAAACCATTGCAGCTACCCAGTTCCAGGGGGCATATGACTTCAAAGAATTTAGATATGGAGAAGTTTTATTAATACTTGCAGAAGGATTATACGAACAAAATGGAATGATATCCGACCAGGATCTGGATCGTACGATTAACCTTCTTCGGGCCCGGGTTAACATGCCCCCATTGACAAATGAATTCATTGATCAAAATGGATTGAATATGCTCAGTGAGATAAGAAGAGAAAGAACTGTCGAACTTGCTTTTGAAGGATTTAGAAGAGATGACCTGCGGAGATGGAAAACCGCCGAAACGGTGCTTCCGCAAGCGATAAAGGGAGTAAAATTTGTGGGAACAGAGTACCAGCAAAAATATCCAAATCTTAAAATTGGAACTGATATTCAGGTTGATAATAACGGATTTATAGTGGCTGAACCTGCCAGTGCACGCCAGTTTCAGCCAAAAGATTATTTAAACCCAATTCCTTTACAGCAAATTCAACTTTCACAAGGAAAGCTTGTACAAAATCCAGGATGGTAACTTATGCTCATTCATAAGAGATAAATAGTTTTTTTTCTTTAAGAATCTTCATTTAAGAGGAACAACCAAAAAGTTTTTATTGCTTTTTAGGTTGTTCCCTTTCCTGGAACAATTTAAACTTTTGTTAATTAGATCATTTTCCCTGAATATAAATATTTTTATTATGAGAATCGTTCTTCTGTTTATTGCATTAAATGGGTTGTTTACTTTCCCTGCCTCTTCGCAGGTGTATAAAGGCCGCATTGATTCTTCCATCCTTCCAAAAACCGGCCCCGCTCATTATGAGCCGGAATATACCCTGGATCATTCTGTTAATCCTCAGGCATGGATCAATGAAAAAGATGGTTTGCATGCTGCGTTTGGTTCTGAGGCACAGTTGTATTTCAGAACAGAAGTGCCGGAAGTTTCTGAAACAGCTTCCTGGGAAGCAACCGGCTGGCGCGGAGAAAGACTGAATACACAGATTGTAATATGGTCTCCCGATACGTTAAACCAGGTAAGGTTTACCGTAACTGATTTAAAAAACGAAAGAGAAAATGTATTGAGCAAAAGGAATATTCAGTTGAATATGGTACGCTATGTGGTGGCCAACTATCCTTATGGGGCAGCAGATGTTACGTGTGGCCGAACTCCTTATAGAGACGGCTTTTTAATGCCAGACAGATTTGAACAATTTGAACGATTTGATGTGCCGGGAAAAACAGTAAGGCCCGTTTGGCTTTCGCTGAATATCCCTGAAGATACGAAGCCCGGAAATTATACCGGAACCATCGTAGTAAACGATAAAAAAGAACGGCGGGTTTTGAAAATAAAGATCCATGTGCAAAACCAGTTGTTACCAAAGCCCCATGAATGGAAATACAGGTTGGACCTCTGGCAAAATCCCTGGGCCGTTGCGGATTATTATCATCTGAAACCGTGGGGTGCCGAGCACAAAGCGCTACTTAAAAAACATTTGCAACTATACGCAGACGCTGGAGGCAAATACATTACGACTTATGGAGTGCATTCTCCATGGGCAGATAATGAATATTCCATTGAAGGGGGAATGATCGAATGGATTAAAACGAATAATGGTTCATGGAAATTTGATTATACCATTTTTGATGAGTATGTGGAACTGGCAATGAGTGTAGGCATCGACAAAGCGATCACAGTGTATACTCCGGTTCCATGGGGAGAAAGATTTCGCTACAAGGAGGAGAAAACGGGTAATTATGTTTATGAGCAATGGCATACCTTTTCAGATACTTTTAAAAGAAATTGGAATGCTTTTCTTACTGATCTGAAAAAGCATCTTGAAAAGAAAGGATGGTTTCAAAAAACTTACATTGGCATCAATGAAAATACGATGGAGCAAACCCTTGAAGCGATCCAAATAACCAGGAGCAACTCCAAGGACTGGAAGATTACCTATGCGGGCAACTGGCATCAGCAACTGGATAGTTTACTCGATGATTATTGTTTTCTTTATGGAAACGAAGCCAATGTGCAACAGGTAAAAGCCAGGGCAGCAAGAGGACAAACCACTACTTATTATGTTTGCTGCAATCCTGCCAAACCCAATAACTTTCTTTTCTCCCCTCCGGTGGAAGGAAGATGGATGGGATGGTATTCTGCGGCTCATGGATACAATGGTTTTCTCAGATGGGCTTATGATTCCTGGCCTGAAGATCCGATGCGTGATGCACGTTATGGCTCCTGGGCGGCAGGTGATTGCTTCCTGGTCTATCCGGGCGGAAATAGTTGTATTCGTTTTGAAAAGCTACGGGAAGGAATTGCTGATTATGAAAAAATAAGAATCATCAGGGAGCTGGCAGCAAGATCTTCTGATAAAAAAATAAAACAGTCGCTGGCTGTTTTTAATAGTTATCTGCAAACTTTAAATGATGAAAAGGATCTTAAAGAAGATACAATCAAGACGGATATTGAAAAGGGCAGGAAGATGATAGATCGACTAAGCGAAATGCTGGCCAAAAAATCCTGATCCCGGCCACCAGATAAAAAGAAAACTTCAATAATCAATTATACAACTTATGCCGAAAAGCTTTTCACTTCTATGCCTGATGCTCTTCCTAACAGCCGGCTGTTTGGCACAAAAGCTGTCCTGTAGAGAATATGAAGATTATATGCTTACCTGTCAGTTAACACCTGCAGGGCCTATTCCTACTGCATTTGATCCTGATGGTGTATATCCTTATGTTAGCTATGTGGAAACCTCAAACAGGCCGGTACTCAAAAAATATAAATTTATAGTTCTTGAAAATGATCAATTAAAGATTACCATCTGCCCTGATCTTGGCGGAAAGGTTACTTCAATTTTCTATAAACCTTCAGCTAAAGAAATTTTATACAAGCCTGATGTTGTTCGGTACACCAGGATATTACCCCGATTTTACTTTGTTGCTGGTGGTATTGAAGTTAGTTTTCCGATTTCTCACTCTCCGACACAAAACGAAACGCTTTTATATAAAATTGACAGCACAAAAGAGAGGATATATGTTAGTTGTGGTGAAAGAGAATTACGTTTTGGAATGCAATGGACAGTGGAATATTCTTTAGGCAGGAATGATCATTTTTTAACAGAAAGGGTTGTATATCACAATCCGGGAACAGAGGCCTATCCCTGGATGTCGTGGTCAAATGCGGCTTTGCCGTCAGCTCCTGATACGAGGTTTTACTTTCCCAGGGGTAGAGTTTTATCCCATTCTTCAAAAGTAGATACGATAGAGTGGGTAAAGGAAGGGCCAAAAACAGAGGCCGACATTAAGGAAATGACCGGATATTTTTGGGAAACAAAAGACGTGAATGCATTTGGCGCCTATACCCCTTCTTTTGGAACAGGGTTATACCACATTGCTGATGAAAAAATCGCATCAGGAATAAAGCTGTGGAGTTATGGAAACGGGGATGACAGCGCGTGGTCGGTTCTAAGCACGGCCAAACATCAAACGTATCTTGAGATCCAGGGAGGACCGATTGGTGATCAATCAATAAAATTGGAATTGCAACCTGGAGAAACGAGATGGCATTCAGCATATTGGTTTCCAACTGATAAACCGCTGGATATTTATTCATTGAAGGTTCCTGAAATTAAATTGAGGCCACTAAAAAATATTCCACTTTTTCAATGGGCAAGAGCACGAGAAGTAAAAGATTGGCTGAATCTCTCAAAAGCTTATCAGCAAAAAAAAGGCTTAAAATCACCTCCGGAAATTAATCAAAGGCTTTGGGCACCTTCCGGAATGGAAAAGCTGGATGCTGCATTTAAATGGGCTATAAAACAGACCAGCGGCCATGCCGTGGATTTGTGGAAGTTTTATTATGGAACATGGCTGGCTGGCAGAAATGAAAAGCAGCAGTCAATTCAAATTCTTTCACAATGTAATATAGGCGTCGGAAAGGCATTGCTGGCGCGTCAGCTTAATTTTATGGGCAATATCCCTGCTGCTGTAAATGCTATTAACAGTATACATGAACCATGGCTTCAGCTTCATCCGCAATTGGTCGTGGAGCGGGATCAGATCCTTCGTCGTTCAGGAATAAAAAGTTCTTTGACTGAACGTGAAAAATGGTTGTCAAAGGTTGATGCTTTGAAAGATGAATGGGTTATTGAGCGGAGAGTGCAGCTTTTAATTGATGAAGATAAGGCTGAACAGGCGAAAGATTTGCTCTTATCGGTTCCCTTTCAAAAGGTGCATCAAACTTATACCCGAACTGATTTGTGGGAACAAATAACTAAAAAGCTAAACATTCCCTTTTTGCCCATACCGGAACAATTAGGAGAGGACAGGTTGGCGCATTTTGGAGCTTACAGGGAGTATGAAGAAAAATAATTAATGATTCACAGTGATTCGAATGCTGTTCTCATAATTAATTATCTGCAGGAATGGCGGAATGATAAGCAGTAATTTTTTCATAATCAAATAATCAAATCGTTGATGATTTTTTACTCTGTTAACCTTTTGATTTTTAAGAGAGGAATCTGAAGTTGAATTAATTTAAAAGTTGGTAATTGGCCTCCCCTAAATTTATTATATGAAACAAATAATTTACGGTGTACTGGTATATTCGATTTTATTGATATACTCTGCGAACACACAGGGACAAACCGCCATCCATTCTTACAATTCGCTGCTAACGGGTATTAGTAACAACGGACTGAATAAAGAAAAACCATATGTAACCGCTGGGGACCGGACTTACATCATAGGTACAATGAATGGAGATTTTCCGGATATAGGCCAACATCTGGCAGGCGAAATGGGAGGAATTTGGATGCATCCCATTAAATTATTGGATGGTTACTATTTAAAAATTAGCGATTTAACCTTAAAAACAAATCACTGGTTATCTGATGCAGAAGAATTTATTAATTACCCCTATGGAAATACCTTTAAATATAAATCGGTTATTGAAGGATTAGATGTTCAAAGGAAGCAGTTTTGCCCGGATGGCCAACCGGGTGTTGTAATAGAATATGAATTATTAAATAACAGTGGCAAGGTGAAAGATTTGAATGTGGAGTTTTTGGCTAAGACCGATTTGAGTCCCGTTTGGTTTTCAAAAGAAATAGGAATCCGCGATTCTCATGACAATGCTGATTGGTTAAAAGAGGAAAATTGCTTTGTTGCGGCTGATAGTCTTAATAACTGGTATGCAGCATGGGGCACCTCGCTGACATCAACAGAACAAAAAGTAGGTATTACTAATTCCAAAAGTAAATCCCGGGGCCAGGGTATTGCGTGTTCATCTGTTTATCACATAACTATAGGAGCTCATGCCAATAAAAAAATTATATTTGTTGTAGCCGGATCGACCAAAAGCTCAAAAAAAGCAATAGAGTCGTACATATATATTCTAAAGAATTACGCAAAATTGTTGCGTGCAAAGAAAACACTTTACAGTGCTATTTATAATCGTGCGAAAATCTCTATTCCTGATACGTCGTTATTGCAAGTCTATAATTGGGTAAAAGTGAATACGCAATGGCTTGTCAGGGATGTTCCTGGCGTTGGACGGGGACTTAGTGCCGGTGTTATGGAATACCCGTGGTGGTTCGGCTGCGATAATACTTATGCCTTGCAGGGAGTTATGGAAACCGGGGATTTTCAACTCGCCGAAGAAACATTGAGACTATTAAAAAATAAGTCAATTCAAAAGAATGGTAATGGCAGAATTCCGCATGAAATTTCTACAAATGGCGCTGTGGCTAACGCTGGCAATACCCAGGAAACCGCCCACTTTATTATGTGCGTGGAAAAGTTATATCGATGGACAGGCGACAAGCAATTTCTTCGTGAAATGTATCCAACAATAAAAAAAGGATTACACTGGCTATTAACAGATCAGGATACAAATCGAAATTTATTCCCTGAGGGGTATGGCATCATGGAAATATCCGGTTTGAATGCTGAATTGATTGATGTCGCTGTTTATACCCAGCAAGCTTTGGTTGCCGGTTCCAAAGTTGCTCACATTCTCAGCGACAATCAAGCAGCAGAAAAATATAAGAAGTTGGCGAAGCTATTAAAAGATAAAATCAATAAGGACTTCTGGGATGATAAGGCCGGTTCGTATTGTGATTTTTATGGCACCAAGGCCCAGGCGATTTCCGCAGTCAGGGGCAATATAAGGCAACTAACTCAAGATGGTGAGGCAGCTGACAAGGATAAAATCAAGTATTTTGAAGACCTCGGTAAACGTCTGTCGAAAACACCGGACACTACCCGTGGATGGATAATAAATAAAAATTGGGTAATTAATACACCGCTAGAAACAGGAATAGCTCCATACGATAGGGCGATCCGCGCATTGGATAATATTCATGACAACAATTTAGGCGAATATGGGCCCTACCTCTCAGCAGTATACGGAAAATATATGATGACAATAGCTACGGGAGTTCAGGCTGTTTCGGAATACAAGTACGGCAGGACTGATAAATGTCTTTTTTATGTCAACGATATTGTTAAAACCTTTAGCCGCGTTTTGCCGGGTTCTATTTCGGAAATGATGCCGGATTATGGATGTTTTACACAATCGTGGAGCAATTATGGGATTGTCCTTCCGTTAATCAGCCACATCTTTGGCATAAATCCGGATGCATCACAAAAAGAAATAGAAATAGTGCCTCATATTCCCGATTCATGGAATAAAGATACTTTAAGGCTTACAGCCCTTCCAGTGGCGAATAACCAACTCTCGATCTCATCCCAGCCAATCAAACGTGGGAGAAAATACGTGATCACATCGAAAGATGCTGGATGGGAAATCCGGTTTAGACTACCTCCGGATCGCAACGTCCAATATATTCTCAATGATAAACCAATTGTTTTGGCGGATTCGGGATTAATATTATTAACTAAAAAAGAAAATAGCATTACTGTTTTGAAAAACGGGTTATAATTAACCGGGATCATTGTCTTTAAGTCAGTATCCCGGTTTCACCTTTTCTCTTAATTATTTTTGATACTATAATCTTGCATCCTAATGAAGTAATCAACAAAAGGCAGAATAAAAAATCTGCTAACTTTAAATGTGAAATAATTTTGATTGAAATTTTATGCCAGGTCATTCATTAAATATAAATTCCAAAGGCAAGCAACAGAATACCTTTGATGCCATTGTGATAGGTTCAGGAATAAGTGGCGGCTGGGCGGCCAAAGAGCTATGTGATAATGGTTTGAAAACGCTGGTGCTGGAAAGAGGAAGAGATGTGAAGCACATTGTAGATTACCCAACGGCAACGAAGGCGCCCTGGGAATTTAAGCATCGGGGTCAGATGACAAAAGAATTTTTGCAGGAAAATCCATTGATCAGTAAGGCAGCGGGATTTGGCGAAGACACCGCTCATTTTTTCATAAAGGATAAAGACCATCCCTACATCCAGGAAAAACCTTTTGATTGGATACGAGGCTACCAGGTAGGGGGAAAATCCTTAACTTGGGGCAGGGCGTGTCAGCGATGGAGCCAGTACGAATTTTCAGCGCCTTCCCGGTTCGGGTATGGAATTGAATGGCCGATTAGTTATAATGATATTGCTCCCTGGTATTCTCATGTAGAAAAATTTATCGGTGTTTGCGGTACAAGGGATGGAATAGAAGCCATGCCGGATGGCGAATACCTTCCCCCATTTGATTTCAATTCAGTTGAAGCGCATATACAAAGATCGGTCAGCGCCAACTATAAAGACCGCCACTTGGTTCATGCCCGGTGGGCGCATCTTACAGAACCGAAGGAAATTCACTTTCAGCAGGGAAGAGTAAGATGCTACGCGAGGAATCTGTGTATGCGTGGATGTCCTTATGGCGGTTATTTTAGCTCGGTTTCTTCTACTTTACCCTGGGCAAAAAAGACAGGAAATTTAACAGTGAGACCTTTTTCTGTTGTACATTCCATTATTTATGATGCCCAAAAAAGTAAAGTCGTTGGCGTGCGGGTCATTGACAGCAATACTAAGAAAATAACCGATTTTTTTTCGCGTATTGTATTTGTAAATGCGTCGGCTTTAAACAGTAATCTTGTTTTATTGAATTCCACTTCTGACAGGTTCCCGAATGGATTGGGAAATGACAGTGGACTGCTTGGAAAATATGTGGCGCATCATGACTACAGGGCTTCGGTAAATGCTGAAATGGATGGTTTTGAAGACAAGTATTATTATGGGAAAAATCCGACTGAGCCGATTCTGGCCAATTACAGGAATCTCGGGAAAATTGATACAGATTATTTAGGTGGTTTCACCACTTTCATGGGCGCTTACCGGGGAGATGTTAACGAAAATTTTTTGCCGGAAACTATTGGGGGCAAATTTAAAGATGCAATGGCAGAGCCGGGAGGTTGGAAAACTTATATGTATATGCAGGGTGAAACAATTCCAAAAGAAACCAACCATATAAGATTAAGCAAAGACGAAAAAGACCAGTGGGGAATTCCGCTTTTGATTATGTCGGTAGATTATGATGATAATGATGAAAAAATGATTCAGGATTTTCTGACCCAAAGTTCAGAGATGCTCCGCAAAGCAGGCTGCAAAAATATAAGTCAGCATGATAACAAACAACCGCCGGGACTGGACATCCACGAAATGGGCGGTTGCAGAATGGGGAAAGATCCAAAAACTTCTCTGTTGAATGCATTTAACCAGTTGCACCATTGTAAAAATGTATTTGTAACAGACGGAGCTTGCATGACCAGTACCGGAAACCAAAGCCCTTCATTGTTATATATGGCACTTACGGCAAGAGCAGCAAATTATGCAGTAAATGAAATGAAAAAAGGCAATTTATAAAAATTGCTTGGAATTGACGGTTTCCTCGCTGGAAACGCTGACTATAGTAGAGAAGTCACTACAAAAAGTATTTTGGTAATCATTCTAAAAGAGATCTTCGGCTTAAATCATCATGAAAAAATTCCTGTGTGCGATCCTCATTAGTCTTTCATTAAATGCCTATTGCACGGATACTCTATCCGTTTGTTCTCCTTCCGGAAAAATATGCGTAAAAATATGGATGGCAAAAGAGTTTAACTTTCGGGTTTATGAAAATGGCCTATCCATATTAGAGCCTTCAAGAGCAAATTTGTTATTAGCGAATAATGAAAGCTTTTCAGATAATAACCGCATTAAATCCCATTCAATAAAGAAGGTGAATTCGATAATTATTTCACCTGTTCCTGAAAAAAGGAAAAGGATAAAAGATCATTATAATTTATTGTCCATAGTATTCAGTAAACCTTATAAAATAGAAATTCGTGCCTATGATGATGGTGTTGCTTATCGGTTCATCACATCTTTTAAAGATTCAATTATCGTTCAAAATGAAATAGCATCATTTCATTTTCCTGTATCTTCTGCTGCCTGGTTTCCTTCTATACACAAGAGAGAGGATGCAGATATCTTTCATACAAGTTTTGAGGAATTATATCCATTAAGACAATTGGATTCAATTAAAAATTCTGAAGTGGGATATACACCGGTTCTTGTGGCACCTCCGTCTAATCCTAAAATTGGGATCGCTGAATCCGGTTTAGAAGATTATCCGGGAATGTTTTTAAAGGGTACAGCTTCAGATGTATTAGAGGCAACATTTGCAGCTTATCCATTAGAAGAAAAGATGACCAACGGACAATACCCTCAATCTATAGTGACCAAAAGAGCTGGCTATATTGCGAGGACAAAAGGAACAAGAACTTTTCCGTGGCGTGCTTTAATAATTGCTGATCAGGATAAAGATTTACCAGCAAATGATATTGTTTACAGGCTGGCTTCTCCTTCAAGGATCGGGGATGCATCATGGGTAAACCCGGGTAAGGGAACAGAGCGAGTTGCTGGCAAATATTCCCACAACATGGGATGAAACGAAGATCCTGGATGGAAAAGTTGGTGAATATATTATTACTGCAAGGCAAAAAGGAAACAAATGGTTTATTGGAGGAATGACCAACTGGACCCCAAGAGATGTAGATATTAAATTGGATTTTTTAGATTCAATGGCTACCTATAATGCGATAATTTGCAAAGACGGAGTAAATGCTGACCGATATGCTGCTGATTATATTTTATCTGCTACAACGTTGAAAAAAAATAATGAAGTGAAAATTCATCTTGCGCCTGGTGGTGGATTTGTAATAAAACTCACAAGGAAATAATGTTTAACAAATCAAATAAGTTTCCACTAATATGAAAAAAATTTCTTTTGCTCTGGGGTGCAGTATCCTCTTTTTTGGAATTTTATTCTCTATTACCACCCTTGGACAGAAAAAAACAATTGATGAGAAGGTAGATTCTGTATTGAAACTAATGACCCTTGATGAAAAGGTTGGGCAAATGAATCAATACAACGGAGACTGGGACGCCACCGGGCCTATTACTTCTGATGGTGATAAACAAAATCAAATCAGGAAGGGAATGCTGGGTTCTATGCTTAATGTTACGGGTGTTGACCACACAAGGCAACTTCAGGAAATTGCTATGCAATCGCGATTAAAGATTCCGTTACTATTCGGTCAGGATATTATTCATGGCTTCCGGACTACATTTCCCATTCCGTTGGCAGAAGCGTCAAGCTGGGATATGAAAGCGATACAATCATCCGCCCGCATTGCGGCAACAGAAGCTGCCGCTGCGGGTGTGCACTGGACTTTTGCACCCATGGTGGACATAGCCCGCGATCCCAGATGGGGGAGAGTTATGGAAGGCGCCGGTGAAGATCCGTATCTCGGATCATTGATCGCTATCGCAAGAGTAAAAGGTTTTCAGGGGAAAGGCCTGGGAAGTACAGATGCAATCATGGCCTGCGCCAAACATTTCGCTGCCTATGGGGCCGCTATTGGGGGCCGAGATTATAATTCTGTTGATATGAGCCTGACCACTTTATGGAATATTTATCTTCCGCCTTTTAAAGCTGCTGCCGATGCAGGCGCTGCTACTTTCATGAATTCGTTTAATTCGCTCAATGGCATACCTGCAACAGGAAATAAATATCTGCAAAGAGATATTTTAAAAGGGGAATGGAACTTCAAAGGATTTGTAGTGAGTGATTGGAACTCTATTGGTGAAATGATACCTCATGGATTTGCAAAAGACAATTACGAGGCGTCAGAAGAGGCCATTAAGGCGGGTAATGATATGGATATGGAAAGCCGCAGCTACATACAAAATTTGTCGCAGTTAGTAAGAGATGGGAAAGTGAAAATCCAATTAGTAGATGAAGCTGTAAGGCGCATTTTAAAAAAGAAATTCGAAATGGGATTATTTGATGATCCTTTTAAATTTTGCAATAAAGAAAGAGAAAAACAACAATGGAACAACAAAGTCAACCTGCAGGCAGAAAGAATAATGGCTGAAAAGACCATTGTTTTATTGAAAAATGATAACCAGTTATTGCCCTTGAATAAAATGAAGTTAAAAGGAAAAACAATTGCATTAATAGGCCCTTTTATAAAAGGAATCAGGGACAATCTTGGATTTTGGAGCTATACATGGCCTGATGATTCTTTAAGAATTGTTTCTGCATGGAAGGGCATTAAAAGTAAATTAGGAGATAATACTACGTTGCTTTATGCCAAAGGCTGCAATATTAATGATACTTCGCGTGCTGGATTTCAGGAGGCGGTAGAAACGGCGCTGAAAGCAGATGTGGTAATAATGAATGTTGGCGAGGCGGCCGATATGAGTGGAGAAGCCAAAAGCCGTAGCAATATTCACTTGCCGGGCGTTCAGGAAGATTTGATCAAAGCGATTTATGCAACCAGGAAGCCGGTTGTTGTAATGATCAATGCGGGCCGGCCATTGATCTTTAACTGGACTGCAGATCATATTCCGGGCATCCTTTATACATGGTGGCTGGGGACTGAGGCGGGTAATGCGATGGCTGGTGTCTTATTTGGCGATTACAACCCTTCTGCAAAATTACCAATGAGCTTTCCAAAAAGTGAAGGTCAGATTCCCGTTTATTATAATCATTTTAATACCGGAAGGCCGGCAAAAAATGACAGCGACCTTAATTATGTTTCTTCCTATATTGATTTACAAAATGGCCCTAAATTTCCTTTTGGATATGGGTTAAGCTATACGACATTCTGTTACGGCGATATTCATTTAAGCGCGACTTCTTTCAAACCGGGGCAATCCCTGGTGGCTACTATTCAAATTTCAAATACCGGTAAATATGTAGGAACTGAAACTGTGCAATTGTACATAAGAGATATGGTAGGTTCAATTGTGAGGCCAGTAAAAGAATTAAAAGGCTTTCAACAGGTTTTTTTAAAGCCAGGTGAAAGTAAGATCGTTCGCTTTACTATTACTGCTGATGATCTCAAATTTTACAATAAGCATTTAAAATACAATTACGAGCCGGGAGATTTTAAAATTTTTATTGGTACCAATAGTGAAGAAGGCATGGAAGCAAATTTTACTTTGTTGAAATAACCTTGTCAATCACACAAAACTTGATCGTGACAATATTTAACCACAAACGCAATTATTAAAGCCGCGGTGTTTTGTAAGTAAACTAGTGTCCATGCTTATTAGCCGCAAACCGAGAACCCAGAAAATTGGAGGCACCTTATATTATTATAATAAAAGTGAATCCCACTTCTCACTGGAGAAGGATATTAAGAATAAAGTACAGTCATAACCTTTCAGCTCAATTCATTGTACCGCCGACATACTTCTTTTTTTATTTAGCTTTTCTTCAAGGCCAGCCATATCATTGATAATTTTCTCTTCATCTACGTCTGCATAAATCTGGGTGGTAGTTATTTTACTATGGCCTAACATCATTTGTACCGTTTCTAAAGGAATGCCGTTTTTTAAAGCGACGGTTTTAGCAAAAGTATGGCGTGCGACATGAAAGGTTAGATAAGTGTTTATTTCACAAACCTGCTGAATAACTTTTAAACATTCATTTACATGCTGATTGGAAATGCGGGGAAAAATAGTGGTTCGATCATTGCTTGCCGCATCTTCCGAATATTTTTTCAGGATGTTAGCAGCAGAAGGAAGCAAAGGAACAGCACATAATTCTTCTGATTTTGTGCGATACATTTTACACCAAACAACTCCGTCCAAATTCCATTCAAAGTCGTGTTCGGATAATGCCATGGCATCAGCAAAAGCAAGTCCGGTATAACAGCTGTTTAAGAACAATTCTTTTACATAACATAAAGTTGGATCACCAAAATGCTTCGTTTCGAGTTTTACCAGATCAGCCATGTCCAATTTTCTTCTTTTTGATTTTTTTAAGGGGCATGAATAGTGGCTGCATTGATTTTCTTTCATCCACCTGAGATCATTGGCTGCCCAGTTCAGGATACGTTTAAAGCGCTGAATATGTTTTCCGACTCCGTTTCCTTTACATGGATCATGTTCCTTAATTGGCCTTGTCCGGATATAATGCTCAAAATTGGTGGCAAATTGGCCGTCAATCTGAGATAAATACACATCGCCAGACCCAAATTGATGGGAAAGAAATAGTTGCATATATTTAATAGTCTTTTTTTAATTCTTAAAGCCTACGTTTATAAATTTAAAATACCATATCAATTTGTATTAATCCATCAGTACGATCAATTTATGTCCATTCAACTCGATTTTTATTCCTAGATATAAGATTCGAAC
>JBQCFI010000529.1:0-14264 GCA_051959325.1 Ginsengibacter sp.
AACGCCTACGCCAAAATCGGAAGCGATGGTTTTTTGGGAAACAAAATTGTAATCATCTACGGCGGTTCCGATAATATGCCAGGCATTGAAAACAATGGTTATCTGCAGGTGAAAAAAGATACCATCACCAATCAGGATATGCTTGCAACGCTTCAATCGAGCAATAAAAATCTTTTAGATATAACCAATCGGGTCAAGTCAATTCTTGAACAAGTCAATGATGGAAAAGGCATTGCCGGAAGATTTATTAATGATTCGTCTTTGGCAAATAATTTGCAATTCGCAATCCGCGACTTTAGATTGATTGCGTTCAAGGGCAAACAATCCGCTGCAAACATTGAAGACTTGACGGCGAATACAAAATCTTCATCAGTAAATAAATTTTTTGCAGACAGCTTATTGTATGATACACTGAAGTCTGCGATATCAGAATTAAAATCAATCATGCAAAAAGCGGGCAGCTTTGCAGATAATATGAATTTCATTTCTCAAAGCCTGGTCAACGCAAGTAATAATTTATCAGACACGACCAACACTGCCGGCATGTTGTTGAACCGGAAAGAAACAGCCGCGGATATTGAATCATCCATTAAGAGCGTGAAAGAAGCAGGGAAGAAATTAAACGATGATCTTGAAGCGATACAGCATAATTTTTTATTTAGAAGTTATTTTAAACGGAAAGCAAAAACTAAATAACCAACCTGATATGCAGATACCTGTAACTATGAAGGCCATGATGCTTGAACAGCAAAAGCATCCACTTGTTATTAAAGAATTACCGGTGCCTTCTCCATCGGCTCAAAGGGTGCTTGTAAAAGTGATTGCATGTGGGATATGCAGAACGGATCTGCACATCGTTGATGGTGAATTAGCAAACCCTAAGCTACCCTTGATTATTGGTCACGAAATTGTTGGGATTGTGGCGGGAAAAGGAAGCGGCGTTTCAACATTAAAAGAAGGTGATATTATTGGAATTCCATGGCTTGCTCATACTTGTGGCACATGTAAATTTTGTTTGCAGGGAAAAGAAAATCTTTGCGATAGTCCGCTATTTACCGGTTATACAATTGATGGAGGCTACGCCCAATTCACTGTTGCCTATGAGCAATTTTGTTTCCTATTGAATAAAAAATATGCAAATGCCTCGGGTGCACCATTGCTTTGCGCCGGTTTGATTGGATACCGCTCCTACAATATGATTGGTAAATCTGCACAAAATATTGGCATCTATGGTTTTGGTGCTGCGGCTCACCTGGTTACGCAACTTGCCATTTTTCAAGAGAAAAAAATTTATGCATTTACAAGAGATAAGGATATAAAAGCGCAACAATTCGCTTTACAACTTGGTGCTGTTTGGGCTGGCGATTCATCAAAACCTGCGCCGGTAAAATTAGATGCAGCCATCATTTTTGCGCCCGTCGGAAGTCTGATTCCAAAGGCATTGATGGACGTTGACAAAGGGGGAATCGTTGTTTGTAGCGGAATTCACATGAGCGATATTCCAACGTTTCCTTATGATATTTTATGGCAGGAAAGAAGTATCAGGTCGGTTGCCAATCTTACCATAAAGGATGGGGAAGACTTTTTAAAACTCGCTTTACAGGCAAATATAAAAACACAAACAAAATTGTTTCATCTCCATGAGGCAAACGAAGCTTTGAAGCAGCTGCGTGAAGGGAAGTTGAATGGCGCGGCTGTACTGCTTATGCCTTCATGACCAGAAACAATTCTTTCCGCAACCCATTTTTACTTTCTTTGTGAATATAATATTCTTGTCTTTCGTACCATTAAGGAACCAACTTTATTAAAAAAATAAGGCAGGATTATTATCACCTGCCTTACCGTTCGACTGATACTTGGGAATTTTCATATCCCGCATCATTTTCTCGTTTAATTCCCGGTCTTACTGGCTAGTCTTACAGTTTTTTATCTGCATTTATAAACAGATCTTATTGCCGTAAAAGCAATTTGTGTCGTTTACTAATTAACCGAACCGCTAGAAATTAAACTGGCGTAAATGTAAATCTTGTTTTTTCCTATTCTCATGATTATTGTCAGGGTCATTAATGTTGCTCGTCAAAAAATCGTTTTGATTTTCAGAATTACCTTGCCCTTTTTCTTCCATGCCAATGCCAATTAAATAGCTATTTTTTTATGCAATTCCGAAAATCATTTGGGAAAAAAAGCTAGCTCTCGAAAGGCATAGACAGGGGTACTTTGTACGATGCTTTCTTTAATAAAGTCTTTATGATACTGGGCACTTTTATCATTTTTAAATAAAAAATTAATTGACTATAATCACGCCGGTGCCTGACTATAATCACCATTATTGAAATTGGAACCTTCTATTTTTACTACGGTTTTTCATAGGATATTGGATCAAAACGGAGCTGGATTTTTATCCGGCTCTTTTTCAACCCTATAAAATTGAATTAAAAAAACAGGCAAGCGCATTTATATGTAACAGTTTTCGATGAAAATTCTCAGGTAGTAGCTTATGTTTCTTTCTAACGATAATAATGTTACCATTTTGTCATGAACAGCCGTTTTGTAATTTGTGCGATTACCCATATATACAAGCATTACAACGACCATTGCGGCGAGTATCTTGCCGACAAAGGAAATAGTACAAGGTCATCTAATAAGGGAAGATAATGAATGATCAAATAAGCTACAAAAGCGAACAAACCTGCGCTTAGCAGAAAGTTTGGGCACCTGCTTTTAAAGAAGACATGCGGTGGTCTTAGTACGTGTAAAAAACTGTATAAAATTGTTCTTTTTGCAAGGAATAGCCGATCTTTCTAAGGACGGCTTGCATGAATTTTTCTTGGTTAACTGATGGAATATCAAAATTTTATAGGGGCCAATAGAAACTTGAATATTTATTCTTTTGCTTGTTTATCATTTTGATGAATTGCCATTACCGGGATATTCATATGAAGAACAAAATCTTTTGCTTGTGACCTATGAAAAGGCCTGTGTTTTTTATGAATCATGATTACCATATCTATACCATGTTCTTCTGCCAGTATCTCTATGCCTTTCCACACGTCGTCATTCTGCACAGAATAAGATGTAGGAAATAAATGGCCCAAAAAACTGTCGAGTAAGGTTGTAGTTACGGCATTTTCGTTAATGTCATTTTCATTCTTGCCAACATAAAAAATTTCAAACTTCGCATGGAACGCTTTTATAATCGTTTCCAGTTCTTCCGCCGGCACTTCATAGATATGTCTCAAGTCGCAAGCCAGCGCAATTTTTTTAATAGGTTTATAAGACGCATTCTGTGGTACAACAATTACGGGCGAACTCAAATGCTTTGTTGTGTACAAAGTGGTACTTCCGCCAAAAAAACGCGTGAGTAAATCCGGTCCATGTGTACTCATAACAACTGCAAAAGGTTTGGTTCTATTGCACAATTCTTTTATTTGAAAATCGGCCGAACCGATTACATTTTTTATTTTAATATTTACCCTGTTATCCGAAACGGCGAGCAATTTGTCTCGTAACAACTTCAATTCTTTCTTCACCGCTTGTTCATCAAGGAACTCGTCTTCCACCGGATACTCAGCGACAGTGAGGGGAAGTTCTATTGTATGAAATAACACCAGTTCCGCTTTAATATCTGCTGCCAGTTTCGCAGCATATAAGCACGCATTTTCTGCTATTACAGAAAAATCGGTTGGAGCAATTATTGTTTTCATGATAATATATTTTACTTTTTAAATACTTTTTAAGAGAATAAAATTAGCGGTCATCAAAGGCCTGCCAGGTGATGTTTGTCAACAATAGGAATGATTATAGTCAACAAAGGGTTTATTAAGATTTAATGCATTTCGGAAACTGCAACAATCAGAGATTCGAGAAATCCTGATTAAACCAGGTAAACTTTATTGGTAAAGTTTCGATTTTTTTTGCACAAAAAACAATTAAAAAACACGCTCAAAAAATGATCAAAATCACTGCTCGTGTGAATTTTAGTTTATAAGATTGAGTAATTTTACACCGATTTCATTAAATATGTTTTGCCTGGTGGCAAAAACTGTTTACAAAAATCACAAGACATGGTTCTTATTTAATATGGTTTAATAGTATTACAGCAGCCTGTCAACAAACAAACAAAAAAGAAAGAATTTCATTTTCAAAATCTGTCGAAAAAAATTTCCGGACCAATACAATTTGAACAATCAATAATGAGGATTGAAAACTGTTTGCAATACATTTTATTATTCTAATTCATCAGGTAAAAAAATAAAATGAAAAGAATTTTGATCATTGACGACAACAAAGAAATAAGAGAAAATATTGCTGAAATAATTTCTTTGTCGAGCTACGAAGCTGTCACTGCAGACAACGGAAAGAAAGGCGTTGAACTTGCATTGAAACAGCCACCGGACCTTATTGTATGCGATATTATGATGCCTGAATTGGATGGTTACGGCGTGTTGCATCTTCTGGCTAAGCATATAGAAACGTATGGGATCCCATTTATTTTTCTAACTGCAAAATCAGAAAAGTCTGATTTGAGAAAAGGAATGGAGATGGGCGCTGATGATTACATTACAAAACCTTTTGACAGTATTGAATTATTGAATGCAATTGAAATAAGACTGAAAAAATCGGAATTAATAAAACAAACCGCTTTGAAAAATCATGAAGATATAAACACGTTCATCGATAAGGCAAGTCAACTGGCCGATTTCAAGTTAACCACCGAGGAAACGGAATTGTGTCATTATAAGAAAAAAGAAATAGTGTATTCTGAAGGCCGGCGACCAAAGGCAGTGTATTATGTAAAAAGCGGGAAAGTGAAAATTTATAAAACTAATGATGATGGAAAAGAATTTATCACTGCCATTTGTAGCAGTGGTGATTTTTTTGGCTACACATATATTCTTGAAGAAAAGTGTTACAACGAAAGTGCCCAAGTCCTTGAGGACACAGAGCTGATGCTCATACCTAAAGACGATTTTATTACTCTTATTTCTGCTGACTCACAGGTAGCAAAACAATTTATAAAATTGATAACGCGCAATGTTCTTGACAAAGAAGAAAGCCTGCTAAATCTGGCATATAATACTTTACGCAAAAAAGTTGCTTACCAGCTAATACAAGTACTTGATAAATTTAAAAATGAATCGGGAAAAAATGAAATCAATCTTTCAAGAGAAACGCTGGCACAGGCCGCAGGTATTGCAACCGAATCTTTGATAAGAACACTATCTGATTTTAAAAGCGAAAAACTGGTTGACGTACAAGGCACCACCATAACGATTTTAAACGAAAATAAACTACGAAATCTCCCTTATTGACGATGATAGACGACAAGCAAGATGTGCAATTACATTTTTTGATTTTTCAAAAACTAATTCTATTTCATTCTGATACCTTTCGTTCAAATCACATTTGATTTTATCGACAGCTTTGTTAAGGGAGTGCATCATTGCCGTTTTGAAATTTATCTTAGATTGCAACGGTATCATTTACGGAAATACGAGGATTGCATTTAAAAGCCCTTAAGCGCCCCCCTTTTCATATCTTTCAACAAACAGGATGTTTAGATTTCTTTTGAATAAATGACTATAAAGGAAATATTCATGTGATGACATCTGTTGACTTGTATCACCCAAGCTTTTGACATTAGTCATCTGATACAAAGAAATCAGCTCTTATTTTTGAGAAAACAGATAAAATGAAAAGCATGATTCTCTATAAGAGTAAGTATGCCGCAACCAGGCAGTATGCTGCATGGTTGGCAGAAAGGCTGGCCATTCCGCAGAAGATGCGGACGACGTATCAAAAGACAAGATCAAGAACTATGACGTTGTCTTTATCAGGACATCTGTCTATTTCGGAAAATTTTTAAATGAATGGTCGCTGCGAAGAGCATCACCAGCTTTCTCTTTTCACCATTCATCCTGAGCGTAGCCCGTTTGTTTTTAAGATCCGCTAAAAAATCAGGCATTGCACGATGATTTAGAGAAAGTGAAAAAAGAAAATCTAAAGCTATTGATAATTGGGTAAAAAGGCTTTCTGACTAAAGCGGCATAAAGTTCCGGATTGACCTCATGCCAGCCTTACAGCTAGCCCCATCAATTTAATCTATGATAATAGTAGTTTTTGGATTACCCGGTTCAGGTAAAAGTTACCTCGCTCAGCGCCTTTCGAAGATGCTGCAGGCTGAGTATATAAACAGCGACGTGATAAGAAAAGAACTTTTCCAAAATCCGACGTATTCTGAATCGGAGAAAAAACTGGTGTATGCTGAGATGCTCAAAAGAATTTCTAAGGCGGAACATCGAAAAGAAGTGTTGGTTGATGCTACCTTCTCGGATGCTGCCATTCGCCAATCGTTTATAGCCAATGTAAAGAGTATCGCTACTGCATATTTTATTGAAGTAACTGCTGAAGAGGAATTAATAAAGCAGCGACTTGCCATCCCGCGAGATGATAGTGACGCGGACTTTGACGTTTATAAAAGATTAAGAAATATCTGGTTGCCCTTCGAAGAGCCGCACCTCGTGTTACGCTCAACCAACGACAACATTGAACAAATGCTGGATGCCACGTGCGACTATATTTTTTCAAGGGATATGAACGATGAAAATATCAGGTTACTCGCACAGCAAAAACACTTTCCAGTTCAAACGAATAAGGCAGATATAGTCGAGACACATATTTCATGGGTCATCCTCTGCGATGAGTTCGTTTATAAAATTAAAAAGCCTGTTAAATATTCTTTTCTTGATTATTCAACACTGGAAAAACGAAAGTTCTTTTGTGAAAAAGAAGTAGAGCTTAACAGGAGATTAACTCCTGATATTTATGTTGGAGTGGCTCCTATAAAAAAGAAGGCTTCTCAATTCTTTATTGACAGTTTTGATGGAGAAATCGTTGACTACGCAGTAACCATGCGAAGGCTTCCGGAAGAACGAAGAATGGATAAGCTCCTTGTTCAAAACAAGGTATACGAATCAGATATTAAAAATCTTGCGGCAAAAATCAGCGCTTTTCACAAAACCGCCAGTGTTATCCACGCGAAAAACAATTATTTATTGAAAGGACTTTTTGACGACATACTGACACAAAAAACCTATTTGGGAAAATATTACAATTGCACTGCTTTGATTGACGATGCCATTAGCGTCTCAGACGAGTTTTTCGCGATAAATGTTCGTTTGCTGGAAAACAGGGTCGCACAAAATTTTATAAGAGACTGCCACGGCGATCTTCATTCCCGCAATATTTTTTTGTTGCCAGAGCCTGTTCCGTTCGATTGCCTTGAATTTAACGATGAACTGCGGCAAATAGACGTATTGAATGAGATTGCTTTTTTATGCATGGACCTGGATGCTTTTGAGAGCCATTATTTATCAGAATTATTTTTTAATGAATACAACCGGTTATTTTCAATTGTAAATACGAAAGAAGAACGAAATTTATTTACTTTTTACAAAGCCTATCGTGCAAACATCCGCGCCAAAGTTAACAGCTTAAGAGCGCAGGATGCAAGCAATGAAAAGGAAAAAAGAAAAGCGCTTGACAACGTTCACAAATATCTTTTGCTAATGAACAGTTACCTTAAGATGATTACTGCTCGGGCCGTATGAATATTATTAAATTTTCACTGTAAATTCAGTTCCTTCGTTTAGGGTGCTCTTCACATTTATAGCTCCGCCCAGCAGTTCAACATATCTTTTTACAATATGCAAGCCAAGGCCAGTCCCCTTGATATTGCCTGTATTTGAAGCCCTGAAAAAACGCTCAAACAAATGTTTCTGATCTTCCGGAGAAATGCCGATTCCATTGTCTTTAACTCTTAAAACGATTGTGGTATTTTCGACCCTTGTGTCAAATAAAATGGAGCTGTTTTCCGGTGAATATTTAATAGCGTTTGAAAGTAAGTTGCTAAGAATATGATTCAAAAATCCTTCATCAAGACAGACATGTTCCGCTCCGGTATGCAAGTATTCTATCGTTTGATTGTTTTTCAGCTCTGCATTAAATTTTGAACGAATATTTTCTGCCAACTGCCGGATATTAAATGTTTCATTTTTGACGGACACTTTCCCTTCTTCAATTTTTTCAAGCGAAAGAAATTCCTCAAGTGTTGCCACCATTTCGTCTACCGCGGACTTAATGCGATGAATATGCTTGTCGCGTTTATCCTGGGTTTCCGTGGTTTTATAAAATTCCATTAAGGAAACCGAAGAAAGAATCGTGCTAAGCGGCGTACGGAATTCATGTGAAGCCATCGAAACAAAATTCGATTTTATTTCATTCAATTCTTTCTCTTTTTGGAAAGCCAGGTGGCTTTTTTCCTCAGCTCTTTTATGCAATGTGAAATCCCGTGTAACTTTTGTAAATCCTTTTAGCTTTCCGTTTTCGTCATAAATAGCGGTTATTAAAACATCAGCCCAAAACATGCTTCCATCTTTTCGCACGCGCCACCCCTGTGTTTCCAAACTACCCTGCACCGCAGCAAGTTGGAGGTTATGCTCCGGCTCTCCATTGGCAACCGCTTCAGGCGGATAAAACAAAGAAATATGTTTGCCAATGACCTCCTCGGTTCTGTAACCTTTTATTTTATGAGCACCTTCATACCAATTTAGGATCATACCGTCTTTGTCAATCATAAAAATTGCAAGGTCCTTTGTACCGTTGATTAATGTGCTAAACCTGTTTTCGCTGTCAATCAGTTTTCTTTCTGTTTTTTGCCTTCTTCTGAAATGATAATATATGAGCATAAACGAAGCTATCAGCAAAATCAACATTAAAATATTGGACAAAACAAAAATCCTTCTTGTTAAACCGACAGTTTTAAAAAGTTCAGCTCTTCTTTGTACAAGCAAACTATTAGCCTCTGCTTTAATTAACTGAAGTTCATTAATAACACTATCGGCTTCTGCTGTCTGTGCAACACCTGTTTGACTCAAACGATTTTTCGATGCTGCTTCCGGCTGAATTGACATGCTCGTTAAGGTGACGAGCTTTGTTATTTGTTTTTGAAGCTTTTGCGCATTTTTATTTGTAATGCTATCGGCCTTAATAACGTTCATCAAACGGTTCGACTTTTTTTGCAATGAATAGCGAATTGAAATTCCGGCATAATAGTAATTGGAGTCCGCTGTTAATACAAAGTTCCGGTGTTCCCATGCAAGGTTTTGTGCCAGAAGCGACATACTATCCGTACTTTCAATAACATTTCGGGTGTGGGATATCATTGAGAAACCATTGTTGAAGGCGTCATTATAATGATTAAATAAAACGCGAAGAACTACCAGACCACCTATTAAAATGGCATAAAATAGTACGAGTACTGTAAAGAAAACAGAGTAATTATTAGAACCGGTTGTCGAACGTTGTTTCATTTCCGGAAAATTAAGGAAACAGCCCAAGCAATTTTAAAATCTAAATTCCTGGGTCAATTTGCACAAGTCGCTTTTTGCGTTAATTCTGCATTATAAAGGTAGCGTATATATCACGAAAATTCCTAAAACTGAAGTGGTATTAGCAAGGAAGTAACGTCAAAAAAGGATAACAGTGGATGCACAGAAACGATTACGACTTATTACGACGATATTTATAATCTTCTTAAAAAGATAACCAGCAAACAAGCATTAAAGGTGATTTTTTATTTCATATACTGCTGCATTACTTTATAAAATTGCCGCTCTTGCCACCTTAATATCTCCTCCACCGGCTTCTTTTTGAATAACTCGCACCGAAGCTTTTTATCGAAGAATTTGTCGACAAACTGCTTAATCCATGGATTGAAAGTGACGGTAATAATTGAAGCGATAATGGTCTGCCTGCGCTTTTAATGGCTTAAAATAATTTCCCGCTGATAAATCGCTTTACTTAGAACATTTAACTCCTGTGCTATTTTCTTCCGGACATCATTTTTTTTAGCCAAAAGTGATTTTTGAAAAACAGATAAAAGATTTTTTTCCTTTTCATCAGAAATTTTGTCTAAGTATTCTGGCTGCATCAGCTCGAGTCCGGCACAAATATTTTTAAACTCCTCCAGTGCCAGGACAATCGTTTGTAAACCGTCCTTGCTTAAAGTTGCACCTGGAAATACTGATTCAACATTTATATATTCCGAGAGGTATAAAAAGTCGCGCAATATACTACCAGCCGCATCAATTTGAGCCTCACTGTGCAAATCATTAATTCCTGCAAGGCTCTGAAGACGCGATCGTGAAAAGTCTGTGATTTGCAGAGCATGAATTTTCCGAGGCATACGCTTTAGAATCTGGTCTTTTACCTCTTTAAAATTCTTGTCTTCCATCAAACTTAACGCCTCGTCCTGCCAGTATTTCTTTTCGATATTCAACAATTTCAGGTATTGGTCAGGCTGGTCGGCCATATAGGTGGTAATGTATTGAAATATGCGGTGTATTTGCAATTGAATGCTTTGGATTACCCCAACATAGCCTGTAAATATTTTCAACAAGCGGGGAATAACTGTTTTTTGCGCTTCCTCTTCTTCGTTTATATAAGCCATACGCAGAAAAGCCTTTAACTTTCTGACTTCGAGCATGAATTCATCAATATCGAGGTGATTGAATTCTTTAAGAATTTTGCGTAGCAATTTGTTGATTTCTTTGAATCTGTCTTCAATTATGGCAGAAATATCGTTGTGATTCATACAAAATATTTTAGGCTGTCAACCGGACTTGTTTTTCAGCCAGGTTAATGTTTTCAATTCCTTTGAGCAAAGCAGCACCCTTAAAGAAATCCTGTGCTTTGTACTGTTCCTTCTTTTAAAAAAGATACCCCATAAAAAACTTTTCTAAAAGTCAGTTTTTAACACCAAATAATGAATGAGCGGTATCATTATAATGCTTGATCGTAGTCACGAGTATCACATTTTATTTGGTCTTATTTCGTAAATCCAATGGAAGAATTATGCATCAGAGAAAATATCAAACAACACTTGATGGTGCAAACAATCGGGAAATGGGATTATTTGCCCATAAATCCGTTAACGTTCCGAGCAGTAAACGAAAAAATATTGCAAAAAATGTATTTTCTTAACCGATATAATGCCGCGTCAAAACTGGCGCCGCTTCTTGAAAAATATAAGGATAAAGCAGGCGTAATCCTTGCCGTGCCACGCGGTGGCGTTCCAATAGGCTATTACCTTGCCAAGTATCTTGGTCTTCCGCTGGATTTATTGATGACAAAAAAAATCGGACATCCGGCCAATGAAGAATTTGCGATTGGCGCTGTTGGACTGGAAGGAAGTATTGTGGACAACAGCTATGACATACCTAAAGATTATATTGAACGGGAAAGCAACCGTATCCGGAAATCGCTGGCGGAACGCTATAAAGAATTTATGGGTGATAAAGAGCCGCTGGATATCAAAAATAAAATCGTGATTGTTGTGGATGATGGCATTGCAACGGGTAAAACAATACTGGTAACCTTGAAATTATTACGCGCAAAAAATCCAAAAAAAATTATTGTTGCCGTTCCTGTTTCTTCTGTTGAAGCGGCTAAGCAAATATCTAAAGAAGCCGACGAATTTATCTGCCTCTACACGCCGGAACCTTTTTATGGTGTCGGCAGATTTTATAAAGATTTCAGCCAGACGAGTGATGAAGAAGTGAAGTTGTTACTAAAAAACCTGCAAGAACGCGGACACGCTGCCTGATAAAAAAATGAGTACCTGGCTGGCTTTCGGTATCATATAAATTAAAAACTGCAATTGGAAATGAAAAGCAAGTTAAAACCGGTATTCTATATTTTTTCATTTGCAGCCTTTATAATAGTGGTCTTATATTTTTCTGCTTTCAGAACGGACATAAAACTCATCGGTAAAGTAAATGGTTTGTGGCTGACAAGTTCCGTCATTGCCCAATTGCTGACCTATTTATTTAGTGCGCTCATTTATTACCGGTTGCTTAAAATATTCCAGCCATCCATGCACCTCACAGTTCTGCAACTTTACCAGGCGAGTGTCATTGCCTTGTTTGTCAACCAGGTTGCGCCACTCGCCGGCATTAGTGGGAATATCTTTTTTTATAATTATTTAAAGCATAAAAATGTTGCTGTTCAAAATATTTTTACAGTGGTGATTGTTGAACTGATTACATTTTACTTAACTATAGAATTCATCATTATCGCAGTATTGCTTCTGGGTTTTTTCTTGATAAAAATGACTTCGTTATTCGCAGTTATTCTGATCGCCGGATTTTTTGTTTATCTCCTTTTCGCGTATGGGATTGTGTTGTTGGATAAGAAGCAAACGATAATTACTCTATGCCTGAAACTCGCAAAAATTAAATGGCTTGGAAAATATGCAGAAAAGCTAAAAAGATTTGTCAATGAAAATAAAGACAATTTGCAGAACAGCTTGCCATTACTCATTCAGCATAAAAGAAGCGTTGCACAACTTTCCATTTTGCAGACAGGCACATTTGTATGTGATGGTTACACTATTTATTCTTTATTCCACGGACTTGGTGTTTCAATATCTTTTGCAACTGTTTTTACTGCGCTTATCTTAACGAAAATTATTTCATTATTGCCCGTTTCACCGGGAGCTTTGATCTTATATGAAAGCAGCCTCATTTTTTTTCTCACCCGCCTTGGTGCGCCTTTGGGAACATCTATTGTTGTTACCCTTTTATTCAGACTTTTGTCGTTTTGGATACCAATTCCGATAGGACTTCTGCTCACCGGCAAATTACGCATACAACATTTGATAGTGAAATAATCGTCGAATTAGCCGATAAAACATATTTATGTCATTCAAAAGAATCGCCCTGTAACAGGAAATAAAATTATGAGCTGACTCATACACTTCTGTGCCGAAAGTCATCATTTTTAACGCCTGCAACCAGTAACCTTGCAGAAAAAAAATCATGCGACTATTTTTTTTAATTATTTGGTGGATTTACTTTTTCATCTTTTATTCAGGATATCCATTACTGTATTTGCTACTTTACTTATTAGCAGGAAACAGGAATTTGAAGCCCGTTCTGACGGAAAAATTTCTCCCTTTGCTGCCTGTAACTTACGCGTTTGTTTCAACAATTTTCTGGATATTCATTCTGATGAGCGGCAGAATGTCTCCGGTGATTCAAAGAATTGCAGCGCTGACACCCGGCGGATTAATATTAATTTACAGTTTATCTACGTTCCTGTTTTGGTTCAGCTCGTTCAGGCACAAGACATATCTAAGTTTGCTTCATAGCTTGCCGCTTTTTTTTGCCCCTTTTTTGTATATGGTGGTCAATTCTTATAGGCATAAAGTACTGCCCGATAATTATTTGATGAATTTGTTTCGCATATACGGGTCAGGATTAATAATTTATCTCATTTGCATAGGGTTTTTATACATTTTATTTCGGCTTTTGTCAAAGGGAGTAATCCTGAAGCATGCTAGAAAGTTAGTCTAAGTAAGGTTTACATAAGCATTAGAATGGTATCAACAACCTTTCTTATAAAAATGGAATTCAACAGGAAACAGGTGATCCTGATTTCTTTGTCCAGCTTCAAATTAGCCGTATTTCTCCTTAAACAAAATAGCTTGTTACATTTTTACCCATTAGTTTTTCGGCCGCTATGAAGAAATTACGAAGGCAGAGAAATATAAAAATTGCTCTTCCGGCATCTGGAAAGGATTTGTTTACAGTAAAAGAATAAATACGTTTGATTTTTATTTTACTTGTTCATGCAAAATTAATAAGGGAGTTTTGGTTAAGGCAGTCATCTTTTTCGTATGAGAAGGTTCAAACATTTGATTAAAGAAATGCCTTGTTCGTGCTATCATTACCAATAAATCTGTCGGATGATTTTTTATAAAATTATGGATTCCTTTTTCCACATCGTTCTTTTCAATTATATTAAAGGAATGATCGTATTTATCCCATATTAATTCTGTTGCCATTTTGCCTGCAATCATTGTCGGTGTCAGTTTTGAATCTTTTTTCTGTATATTCAATATCTCTACGAAGGGATGAAATCTTTTAATTAATTGTTCAAGTACCGGAAAATGGAGTTGAAAATCCTGACGTTTAAAATCAGAAGCAAGCGTAATAGTATTGATGGTTTGGTAACCGGCATTTGCAGGAATTACAAGTAACGGATTAAGGGTTCTTGTAATCATTTTAACGGTGGTGCTTCCAAAGGCAGAGATACTTTCGCCTTTTCCTTTCATACCCATTACAATTATTTTCGGGTCCAGTTCTTTTGCAACTTCTTCTATAACTCGTACAGGACTGCCTTTTCTGATAATGCCTCCTATT
>JBQCFI010000530.1:0-2962 GCA_051959325.1 Ginsengibacter sp.
TTGCTTAAATACCTTTTGGGCATATTCAGGCGTATACCCGTTTTGGATCATCCCTTTCACCAGCTTTTCCTGAAACTTAGTAACCAGCCCCTTTGCTTTAAAGGTGGCCATACTACGACGCAGTCCGTCAGCTTCTGCAGGAGTGAAGCCAGCCGCTACAATAGCGATCTTCATGGCTTGTTCCTGGAAAAGCGGAACGCCTAAGGTTCTTTTTAAAATTTCTTCCAGTTCCTTGGATGGATATTCAACCCGCTCTTCGTGATTTCGCCTGCGTAAATAAGGATGTACCATATCGCCTTGTATAGGGCCGGGCCTTACGATCGCCACTTCAATCACGAGGTCATAAAAACAATTGGGTTTTAGCCTGGGTAACATGGATTGCTGGGCGCGGCTTTCAACCTGGAAAACACCAATGGTATCTGCGTGGGAGATCATTTCATACACAGCAGCATCATCCTGCGGGATATTGGCCAGTGTAAGATCAAGGCCATAATTTTGTTTCGCAATATCAAAAGCTTTACGGATGCAGGTAAGCATTCCCAAAGCCAGCACATCAATTTTCATAAAGCCCAGCGTATCTATATCATCCTTGTTCCATTCAATGCAGGTTCTGTCTTCCATACGCGCATTCATCACGGGCACGAGGTCGCAGAGTTTGCCACGGGTAATCACAAAACCACCGGTATGCTGGCCAAGCTGCCGGGGGAAACCCATGAACTCTTTGGTAAGCTGCAATACTTTGCGAAGATGGGCATGGCCGGGGTTGAGGCCCTGTTCGGTCAACCGTTTTCCTTCGAACCATTCATCCGTAAATTCCCAGATGGATGCGGACAGGCGATTGATGGTATCTATGGATAAACCCATCGCTTTGCCCACATCTCTTATTGCACCTTTCTGATGTTGCTGTGTAACGGTAGCAACAATAGCGGCCCTGTCGCGCCCATATTTTTGATAGATATATTGCATCACTTCTTCGCGACGCTCGTGCTCAAAATCTACGTCAATATCCGGCGGCTCATTGCGGGCGGTAGAGATAAAGCGTTCAAACAAGAGATCGAATTTAGCAGGGTCAACTGAAGTAATGCCGAGGCAGTAACAAACGGTTGAATTGGCTGCAGAGCCGCGTCCCTGGCACAGGATCTTCTGCTGCCTTGCAAAGCGCACAATGTCATACACGGTAAGAAAATAAGCCGCATAATTCATCTGCTCAATAAATTTTAATTCATGCTTAATGGCGGTTATGGTTTTTGCAGGAAGGTCATTTCCATACCGTTCTTTCGCTCCCTGCCAGGCAAGGAACGTAAGCTCTTCCTGTGGTGTGCGATCATTAGTAGTGATCTCTTCAGGATACTCATATTTTAGTTCGTCCAATGAGAATTGACAGGCTTCCGCGATTTGCTGAGTCCGCATAATGGCTTTTGGGTAATGGCTGAACAAGCGAAGCATTTCTTCCTGGGGCTTGAGATACCTTTCAGCATTTGGGTACAGGCGAAAGCCTGCATTGTATATGGTGCACTTTTCCCGGACACAGGTTACGATATCCTGTAACTGGCGACGCGCGGGTTCGTGATAATGCACTTCATTGGTGGCCACTAAAGGAATATTTAATTGGAATGAGAGTTGCGCCAGCTGGTATAAATATTTACTGTCGTCACCCTGGTAACGACGGGTTGCTGCGATGGAAAGATCATCACCAAAAACTTCGCGGTATTCTTTCAAACCTTTGATAAAAGATTGATCAAACTCAAATAATTGATTTAATTCAGTAGGGGGCAGTACAATAAATTTTATGCCATTTGCATATTGATATACATCAGATCTATATAAATGACATTCCCCTTTTTCTGCCCGAAGATTGCCGGTGGTAAGCAGGTTACAAATTTGCGAATAAGCTTTACGATTAGTTGGATAAGCGAGCAGGCTGAGGCCATCTAAAAGACCGAGGCGGCAACCCACGATAATACGGATGCCTTTTTTTTTGACGGCTGCATGCGCACGCACGATTCCTGCCAGGGTGTTATGATCGGTTATGGCTATTTCTTTATAACCTAAGGCCACCGCTTGTTCTACCAGTTCTTCAGGATGAGAAGCACCCCGGAGAAAACTGAAATTAGACGTTACCTGTAATTCTGTATAATTCATTTTTCGGTTTTATGCAAAGAAGCCATGAATAAACCATTGATACGATTTAGCGGTATCATAGTGCCCTGACCGGAATAGCCAATAGCGGCATCCGTTTTCATCTTCCACACAATAATAGTCGCGGTGTTGACCATCCTGCAGCCACCATTCCGCCTCTATTCTTTCGGGGCCATCTGCCTTCATTATTTTATGCAGCTTACCCCGGTAGCGAAACAACATGGGTGGATAATCGGGAATGGGTGCGGTGACTTCAACCGGTTCCGGCCTGGATAATAGTTGCAACGGCCTCGGCCTGTCAACCTTCCAGGTGGTTTGGATTGTTTCATTTAACGAGGAAGCTTCTTTGAATGAACGCTCAGGCCAATAATGCTCAGCAGGCACATAGCGATGAATGTTATGGGCCCCGATCTTTCCTGCTATCCTGTCTAATAGTTCAGATAGCTCCACATTATCCAGGTCCATTTTGTTTCCCCAAAGTTGTTCCTGTACTGTTGGCAGGTCTTCTACTTTTGAAGCTTCGAGTGTAAATAATTCTATTCCTGATGCGGGTTCGATGCATTCGATTTTGACTTCAAACAATTTAAAAAGATGTTTAGCATTACAGGATGGCCTGTTGGTCCCGATCTCAATCTTTTCAATTTTACCATCCATGCGGTACCCTCTGAACAAAGCCGTACGAAGGCCTTTTTGTTCCTGTTGAAGACGATGGCATAAGGCATCCAGTAATCTTTGTAAGGCGATCTCAATTCCTGTTGCTGTTACTATCGGTTCCAGGCAAGGCAAACGTTCCTGGTAGGGCTCGATGGGCTGCACCGGGTTG
>JBQCFI010000531.1:0-24140 GCA_051959325.1 Ginsengibacter sp.
CTATCTTCGCAGCTAATTTTTTATAATCAACAACAACACAATGGACAACAAAAACACAGGAACCGTTAAATTTTTCAATTCTGAAAAAGGCTTCGGTTTTATCAAACACGATGATTCTTCTAAAGAAACATTTGTGCATGCAAGCGGATTAATTGATGAAATTAAGGAAAATGACAAAGTAGAATTTGACTTGCAGAATGGCAAAAAAGGCATGAATGCCGTTAATGTGAAATTAATCGGCTAAAATCGATATTTCAATGCAAAAAGGGCGATCTGAAAAGGTTGCCCTTTTTTGTTTTATTTTGAAATACATTTTCAAAAAGAAAGAAGAACCATCACCGGTATATAACTTTTCAATTTGCATCGTACATTAGCATCCGCATGAAATATTACCTTATAGCCGGGGAAGCCTCGGGGGATTTACATGGAAGTAATCTCATAAAAGAACTGCAAAAGTTAGATCCAAACGCACAAATCCGTTTCTGGGGCGGAGATAAAATGAAAGCCACCGGAGCCAGCTTGGTTAAGCATTACAAAGAACTTGCTTTCATGGGATTTGCAGAAGTAATTAAAAATCTCCCCGAAATTTTAAAGAATTTTAAATTTTGTAAAAATGATATTAGCGCCTTTCAACCTGATGTAATTATTTTCGTCGACTATCCGGGATTCAATTTACGAATGGCCAAATGGGCTAAGAAAAATAATTACAAGACCGTATTTTATATTTCTCCGCAAGTCTGGGCCTGGAAAGAAAACCGTGTGAAAAATATCAAAAAGTATATTGATAAAATGCTGGTAATTCTTCCATTTGAAAAAGATTTTTATAAAAAATGGAATTACGAAGTAGAATACGTCGGTCATCCATTGGTGAAAGTGATAGAAGATTTTAAAAAGGAACATCCGGAGATTCGCGTTTCTGAAAATACTGTTGCTTTGCTTCCCGGGAGTCGCAAACAGGAAATAGAAATGAAACTGCCTGTAATGCTGGAAGCTACAAAAAACTTTCCCGGTCATCGGTTCATCGTTGGCAAAGCACCTTCGGTTGAAGATGAATTTTATGACAATTTCATAAAAGATTACAAAAATGTACAGGTGATCTCAAATGACACCTATTCGCTTTTAATGAAGGCCGCGGCCGCTTTGGTAACATCCGGAACCGCGACATTGGAAACTGCACTATTTGGTGTTCCCGAGGTTGTTTGTTACAAGGCAGGAAATGTTTCTTATCAAATTGCAAAACGATTGGTAAACCTAAAATTCATTTCCCTCGTAAATCTGATCATGAATAAAGAAGTAGTAAAAGAACTCATTCAAAACGATCTTACTTCAGAAAAAATAACTGTTAATTTAAAAGCAATTTTATTTGATTCAGAAAAAAAGCACCAGCTTAAAGAGGATTATTCGTCATTAAAACTCTTACTTTCGGAAGGTGGAAATGCTTCTGAAAATGCCGCAAAAAGTATTTTCTCACTTTTGTAACAACTTTCTATTTATCATAGAGAAAACTCTGCAACAAATAAGAAATAATTATAATGTCATTTTCCCTGCAGGACAAAATGTACAAGAGTGGGAATAAAAATCTTCACAGCGTCCGTAAAAACACTATACATATATATTATTTTAATCTAAATTTCATAAATTTTTCAGAATTTCTGCACTTTTTTTCCCCTACACAATTGAGGAATAATTTTATCATAGAATTATCATAAATATGGCACACTATATGAAGGGAAAGTTCCAATATTACTACAACTGTATCTTTTCATTTAATAAGATAAACAGATTATGCGGTCCGTAAACCAAAATACTGTAGTAAAAACAATTCAAAATTTATTGATTTTTATTAAAAATAATTTTATATGAATCGCGTACTTATCGTTGACGACAACAGGGATATTTTATGGGTTGTTGAGGTAATTCTGAAAAGGTACGGTTTTGAAGTAATGACTACATTAAAAGGCGAAGAAGTTTTGTCTAAAACAAAAATGTTTTCACCACAATTGATTCTGCTGGACGTTTTCCTTTCAGGCATAGATGGAATTGACATTTGCAATACTTTAAAATCTACTCCCGAAACAAAAGACATTCCGGTCATCATGATTTCTGCACATACCAATTTTAAGGAAGTGAAAAAATTCTGCAGGGCTGATGATTTTATGTCAAAGCCTTTCGATGCAAACGAATTGGTAAGAAAAATAAATTATTTTATTGGCGATACGGTAAAAGAGTAAAGCGATCACTGACTTTTTAATTGGTGTAATTTTCTTCCGCTTAAATATTTTTCGCGGATAATTTCGTATGTCTGTTTTTCATGCACTTTACTTTCTAACCAGGAAATAATATCAAGATAAGCAAACGCCCTTGTTTCAAATTTGCTTGTCTCCAATTGTTTTATTTTGTCCAACAATTTTTCAAATTCCGGTTTCAATTTTCTTGCAGACATATAAAATGATTTGCGCAAAAATTTAAATATTTCTTCTTCTACCAGGCTCAGATTTTGCATCTTGGCCATAAATCGATAAACCGTTTTAATCAGGTATTCCAACAATTGAAAATTTCCCAGTTCATAATGAGCTATGAGATGCAATAGGCGCGCATAACATTGGAGATCGTTACGCAGATTTACTTTCCAATTAATGATTTTATTGAGGTAATCAATCGCATTGTCAAAATCACCTGCGCCAAAATACAGTGATGCAATTTTATAATAAAAAATTAAGGTGCGGTGCTGGTCCAGAAATAAGTTATACTCTTCCAGTTTGCTCGTTATTTCTCCCACAATCTCTAACCCTTCTTTAAAAGTTCCTTCTAAAAAATGCTGATTAATTTTCGCGATATACAGATACACAAAAACCTGGATCTTATTATTATCATTTTGCTTTACAATATCGGAATTGCTGAATTCTTCCAGCAAAGAAAGTGTTTTATTAAAACCTGAATAATTTCTTAAAGTAAAATGCGCGTTCAACAAGTTGTGCAGACCTTTTATATAATTTCCGGTTTCAATTTGTATCATCATTGATTCCTCTAAAAAAAGATTAACCCATTTTTGCGTGTGGCGATAATACATGAGGTAATCCTGGCGGATAAATGCATACCAGCAATAACTTTGATGATAATACAGTTTTTCGTAAAACCCCTGAGGATCTTTTATATCATCCGTTAAATTGGATTGGAAAAAATCTTCAATCTCATTTTCATCTTCTCTATTTCTTGCAAGTCCATTCTTGATATACCAGCTATATAGCTGCAAAGCCAGATTAGAAAGCTTGGTTTGTTTTATGAGATGATCATTCGCATTATTTACCGCCATTGATAATTGGTCGGCCCGGTCCTGCATACTCCGTGTAATATGAAGCGTTTCAATTTTCTTTTCTAAAATAAGCACTTCAATTTGAAAATTAATCTGGTTGTTTGCGCTGGCAATTTCTTTTATTCTTTCCAACACCCTGAGGCTCTGATGATAAAGGCCCTTGTTATAAAGTATCCTTGCAAAATCAAGTTGTTCGTGTAATTCAATGTCGATGTTTTCGCTGCTTTCAAGCAATCTCAAGCTGCTTAAAATTTGCCGGTACAAATGTGCTTTTACATTTGGCAGCTGTTGTTTTTTGATAGACGAAGTTTTGCTTATCAAAACACTTTCATCATATGAAGACATCTTATCAATCGCATCGAACAACTGCACTACTTTGAGATCGTTGTTCGAAGAATTTCTCTTTACATACAATTTAAAATTTCGTTTCTCTGATTTTTGAAGAGAATGAATCAATTGAAATAAAGAATCTGTGGAGCGGTTGGGCATTATAAAAAATAAATGAGCTGAAGCAATTTTAATGAAAAAGAAAAACTACTTCTTTAAATATAAACAAGTTCTGCTTCAAAGATAAAATTAAAAAACGCATTACGAATGCAACTTCCTTTCTCTTCAAAACAAGAGATCAATTTACCGATTATTTTTCTTTATATCAAAAGGAAGAAGAAGTCTTAAGAAAAAATTAGAAGTATTAATGATTCCTAGACAACCGGTTTAACAAAAAAAAACACTTCAACAAAAGCATAAATAAGGCAAATTCCTGTTTTTTTTAGAGTAAATAGTTAAAAAGAACTTATTGCTTGGTTTGTTGACCATCGTAGTAAAATTAACCTGAAACACCCTGCCAATAATGCTTTCATGAAATTGTGCTCCATTTTAGAACCGTAAATTGAATGTTATATTGTTTAGACCTAACGGTATTAAGTTTCTAATTTCGAAAGAGTACAGATCGTTTCATCAATTTGAAATAATCTATCTAAAAAAAACTCTATGGATAAGATAATAATTTTTGATACTACTTTACGTGATGGCGAACAGGTCCCAGGTTGCAAATTAAATACAGAAGAAAAAATTGAGCTGGCACTGCAATTGGAAGAACTTGGCGTTGACGTAATAGAAGCAGGTTATCCGATCTCAAGTCCGGGAGATTTTTCTTCTGTAGAAAAAATTTCCAAAGCAATTACGAAAGCCACTGTTTGTGCTCTTTCGCGTGCAGTTCAAAAAGATATCGAAACAGCCGCTCATGCATTGAAGTATGCAAAACGGCCACGAATTCATACCGGAATTGGAACTTCTGATTTTCATATCAAAAGCAAATTCAACTCTAACCGTCAAGATATTTTGAAAAGAGCCGTTCAGTGTGTGAAATGGGCTAGAAATTTTACTGACGATGTGGAATTTTATGCAGAAGATGCAGGTAGAACAGAAAATGAGTACCTGGCAAAAGTGATCGAAGCGGTTATTAAAGCAGGTGCTACAACCGTTAATATTCCTGACACAACCGGTTACTGTTTGCCTAATCAATACGGAGAAAAAATTGCTTTTCTAAAGAATAATGTCAGCAATATTGATAATGCCGTAATCTCTTGTCACTGTCATAATGATCTTGGACTGGCAACAGCGAACTCGATTTCCGGAGCGATAAATGGAGCAAGACAAATTGAATGTACCATAAACGGGTTGGGCGAAAGAGCCGGAAATACTTCATTGGAAGAAGTAGTGATGATCATCAAACAACATAAAGATCTGGGATTCTTTACCGGCATCAATTCTACAAAATTAAATCCAATGAGCAGGCAGGTTTCTGATACCATGCGCATGCCGGTTCAACCGAATAAAGCAATTGTTGGCAGCAACGCATTTTCACATTCCTCCGGGATTCACCAGGATGGCTTCTTAAAGGATACACTTACTTATGAAATCATCAGTCCCGAAGAAGTTGGTGCAGATAGCTCCAAAATCGTTCTGACTGCAAGAAGCGGAAGAAGCGCCCTCGCGTATCGTTTTCAAAAATTGGGATATGAATTTTACAGAAACGATGTGGATGTTTTATACAATCGGTTTTTAAAAATAGCCGATCATAAGAAAGTGGTGGAAGACGAGGATCTTTCTGAATTGGCAAGTAACTATCAGAAAGCAGAAGGCATAATGCAGAAGGCATAATGCAGAAGCCAATCTTTGATTTTAAATCTTGATACTAAATTAAAAATGGGCAAAACACTATTTGAAAAAATTTGGGAAAAGCATCTGGTAAAATCAATACCGGATGGGCCTGATGTAATTTATATTGACAAACATTTCATTCATGAAGTAACAAGTCCACAGGCTTTTTCGGGGATTGAAAAAAGAGGACAACAAATTTTTAGACCGTTGAAAACCGTGGCTACAGCTGACCACAACGTTCCAACAATCAACCAGCATCTTCCTATTGTTGAAGAACTGAGCAGACTTCAGGTTCAAAAATTGGTGGATAATTGTCAAAAACATCAAATAGAATTATATGGGTTGGGGCATCCTTTCCAGGGAATCGTACACGTGATCGGTCCGGAGTTGGGAATCACCCAGCCAGGAATGACCATTGTTTGTGGCGATAGTCATACTTCTACTCATGGTGCTTTTGGTTCTATTGCTTTTGGAATTGGAACCAGCGAAGTAGAAATGGTTTTTGCTTCGCAATGCATATTACAAAACAAGCCAAAAGTAATGCGCATTAATGTTGAAGGCGAATTAAATAAAGGTGTCGTTTCAAAAGATATTATTCTTTATATCATTTCAAAAATCTCTGCAAGTGGCGCTACTGGCTACTTTGTAGAATACGGCGGTTCTGCTATTCGTGCTCTTTCTATGGAAGCACGAATGACCATATGCAACATGAGTATTGAAATGGGCGCCCGCGGTGGCATGATCGCTCCGGATGAAACGACATTTCAATACATGAAGAACCGGTTGTTTGCGCCAAAAGATGACGCGTGGGATGAAAAAGTAGAAGAATGGGAAAAATTGTATTCTGATGAAGATGCAGTTTTTGATAAGGAGATAAATATCAATGCCGCCGACATCGAGCCGATGATCACTTACGGGACAACTCCGGGACTGGGAATTACCATCAATGCAAATGTGCCAACTGTTGAAAGCGTATCAGATGAAGGAGAAAGAAAAAATCTTATAAAAGCACTGGAATATATGGGATTGACCGCTGGTCAACCTTTAAAGGGGATGCCGGTTCAAAATGTTTTTATCGGAAGTTGTACCAATTCCAGAATTGAAGACTTACGTTTAGTAGCATCCGTTATAAAAGGAAGAAAGAAAAATGAAAACGTAAATGTGATGATCGTTCCCGGCTCGCAACAAGTTGCCGCACAACTTTCTGCAGAAGGTCTTGATGTTATTTTTACTGAAGCAGGATTCAAGATCCGCCAGGCAGGTTGCAGCGCGTGTTTGGGCATGAATGAAGACAAAGTGCCGGCGGGAGAATATTGCATTTCGACCAGCAACAGAAATTTTGAAGGAAGGCAAGGCGCCGGTTCTAGAACTTTGTTAGCAAGCCCGCTAACAGCCGCCGCTGCTGCAATTACGGGAGTTGTAACTGATGTGAGAGAATTATTAAATTGAAAAAATGAAGCCACTTAAAAATATAAAAAGCACCTTTATTCCCCTAATGGAAGAGAATATTGATACGGATCAAATTATTCCTGCACGATTTTTAAAATCAACTTCGCGGGAAGGATTCGGAAAAAATCTGTTTCGCGACTGGAGATATTTTAATAATAATGAAGCACAGCCGAAAGCTGATTTTATTTTAAACAAGCCTGAATACAAAGGTTCCATTTTGGTTGCAGGAAAAAATTTTGGCTGCGGTTCGTCACGCGAACATGCTGCATGGTCTTTGCTTGATTATGGCTTCAATGTAGTAGTATCAAGTTTTTTTGCAGATATTTTTAAAAACAATGCATTGAATAATGGTGTGCTTCCTGTTCAGGTGAGCGATGAATTTTTACAAAAAATATTCGCACTTGAAAATGGTTCTACTCTTTCTGTTGATTTGGAAAATCAAACGATCACCATAGATGCAACGGGAGAGCAACAGAAATTTGAGATTAACAATTATAAAAAAACATGTCTGTTGAATGGGTATGATGACATCGATTATCTATTAAGCATCAGGCAGGACATAATCAATTTTGAAAAGACACTTGCTTAAAAAATAAATCATGCAAACGCCGTCAATCATAGTAAAAGATCTTGTTGTGAAAACACAGGAGCAGACTGTGCTTGATGGAATTTCTTTTGAATTACAACATGATCAACATTTAGCCATTCTTGGAAATGCAGAAAGCGGCAAAACAACTTTAGCAAAAGCGATAGCAGGAAAAATGCATTTTTCGGGAAATATTTTTCTTGATTTTGAGAATGTAACGGAGAAGCATACACGAATTGAATTCGTAGAACAACGTTATTCTTTTAAAAACTTATCGGGCACCTCAGAGTTTTATTATCAGCAACGATTTAATAGTTTTGATTCAGCAAATGCACCTACCATTTTTCAGGAATTGATAAAAACAATTACTAACAGCAAACAAATAAATAACGTCAATTCTGTTTTAGAACATTTAGGGATTTTCCATTTGAAAAATTCGCCGCTTATTCAATTATCAAGTGGCGAACATAAAAGATTTCAATTAGCAAAAGCCTTGTTAAATCCGTCACAGTTGCTGCTTTTAGACAATCCTTATACCGGACTTGATATTTCTGCAAGGAAAAATCTTAATAAAATGCTGGGAGGCATTTCTCAAAATGGCACACAGATTATTTTAATACCGGGCACTTTTCCAATTCCGGATTTTATTACACACATCGCATTTCTAAAAAATAAAAAGCTCTGCCTTTTTCAAGAAAAAGAAAATTTTCAAGCAGAAAATTTTATTCAATCTGAAGAAACAAAAATATTTTATAACACAGAATTATTGCCTGACTCAAATGAAGATTTTCAATTTGACACAATAGTTGAAATGAAAAGCATTCACTTGAATTATGGGGAAAATGTTATTCTAACAAATCTGAATTGGAAGATAGAATCTGGAGAAAAATGGTTATTAAAAGGACGTAATGGGGCAGGCAAATCTTCATTATTAAGCCTGATAACGGCCGATCATCCCCAGGCATATTCAAATGAGATTTACTTGTTTGGAAAAAGAAGAGGAACCGGTGAAAGCATTTGGGATATAAAGCAAAAAACAGGATATATTTCTCCCGAGCTGCATGCTTATTTTGACAAAAATATCACCTGTTTCAACGCGATCGCATCAGGCTACTTTGATACAATTGGCTTGTTTAAAAAATTAAGTACAACGCAACACAATAATATACTGCAGTGGTTGGATTTTTTACAACTTTCTCATGTGTCAAAAAAGTCTTTACATTCAATTTCGTCCGGTCTTCAACGAATGATCTTGCTTGCAAGGGCATTGGTAAAAAATCCGCCATTGTTAGTGTTAGATGAGCCATGCCAGGGCCTTGATGAGGAACAAAGCCGACAATTTGTTTCTTTGATCGATCATGTTTGCACAAACTCAAACAAGACATTGATTTATGTAAGCCATGAAGAAAAGAACATACCGGTATGCATTGAAAAAGTTTTGCAATTAGAAAAAGGACAACATAAAATTTATTCGCTCAAACAACAAAAAGGACTTGCAGTAGCTTAAAGAAATAAATTATTTAAAACAGAAAAATAAATCCGCAGTGCGAAGAAAAAAATGAACAAGAACATAACAGTTATTCCAGGAGACGGCATTGGCCCGGAAGTAACGCGTGAAACTTTAAAAGTATTAAATGCAGTGGGTGTGAAATACCATCATCAATTTAATTTTACTCACTGCCTGATGGGTGGAATCGCTATTGAAAAAACAGGTGAGCCATTACCGCAGGAAACAATAGATAGCTGCCATAAAAGCGATGCGGTATTATTGGGTGCTATTGGTCTTCCAAAATATGACAACAATCCTTCATTGAAAGTAAGGCCAGAACAAGGTTTGCTGAAATTGCGAAAAGAATTGCAATTATTTGCAAATATCAGGCCGGTATCCACTTACAAATCATTGCATCATCTTTCACCTTTGAAAGAAAAACACTTAACCGGTGTTGACTTTATCATTTATCGCGAACTGACAGGTGGTATTTATTTCGGGAAAAAAGAATTGAATGAAGCCGGAACAGAAGCTTCGGATTTATGTATCTATAATAAGGATGAAATAAGCAGAATAGCTCTTCTAGCTTTTGAAGCCGCACAAAAAAGAAAGAAAAAGTTAACGTTGGTTGATAAAGCAAACGTATTGGAAACATCCCGACTTTGGAGGAAAAATGTTCAGGAAATCTCTAAAAATTTTCCTGATGTAAAAGTAGATTATATGTACGTTGATAATGCTTCTATGCAAATCATTGTCAACCCAAAGCAGTTCGATGTAATTCTTACTGAGAACATGTTTGGCGATATTTTGAGTGATGAGGCAAGTGTCATCAGCGGCTCTTTGGGATTGCTTCCTTCGTCTTCAATTGGAGAAGTAAATGCATTGTTTGAACCAATTCACGGTTCCTATCCGCAGGCTGCAGGAAAAGACATTGCTAATCCTATTGGTTCTGTTTTATCAGGAGCTTTGATGATGGAATATTTTGGTTTAAATGAAGAGGCAAAAGCCATCCGGGATGCAGTGGATTGGACATTGAACAATGGTTTTGTAACAAAAGATATTGACCCGGTAAATTCTTATTTCACTTCCACGATCGGAGAGTTGGTAAGTAATTATATCAGCAATGATATTCCGCAACATTCGAACATCAGGAATATGGCTTTAGGACAGGCTACAATCATTTAATAAAGAGGTTACAGCTTTTCTAAAGTTGATAACCTTAAAAAAGTTCTTTGTTTTTTTATAAGGGTATGGTAAGTTTGCCAAATAATTCTCACCAATGTTGAAAGGCAAAATTCATAATGGCATACCAAATGGTTCAGTAATTATTATTGCTGTCATCGTCATTATTTTATCCTTGAATGGAGGTGGAATCACTATTTAAAAAAAATAAAATTTTAAAAATAGCCCGCCTCCAAAAGAAGCGGGTTTTTTTATTTAAACCCTTTTCAAAATAGATTTTTTATGTATTACAATGACAACACTTTTATTTTTCTAAACGGAGAAATCGTAAAAGCTTCGGAAGCAAAAACAGATTTGTATGGGCAAACGCTACATTACGGCTATGGCGTGTTTGAAGGCATTCGCTCTTATAAAACTTCTGAAGGAAAAACAAAGATTTTTAAAGAAGTGGCTCATTTTGACAGATTAAAAAATTCTGCAGATGCACTGAATATTCCATACAACTGGAACAATGATGAGTTGATAAAAGCGACCTATGAAATTTTGAAATTGAATCATTTACAGGATGCCTATATCAGGCCCTTGGTATATGCTCCTGCCAATATGAGTTTTGTACGCAATAGTGAATCTTTTATTGCGATTGAGGCGTGGGAGATGAAACCTTTTCTTGGAGATGAATTATTGAGTGTGATGACATCTTCTTTTGAAAGACCAAATCCAAAGGGTTTCAAAATAGAAGCAAAAGCAACAGGACATTACGTGAATTCTATTCTTGCATCGCAGGAAGCAAAAGCAAAAGGCTACGATGAAGCGCTTTTAAAAGATATGAAAGGTTTTGTAGCAGAAGCGCCGGGAGCAAATTTCTTTGTTGAGAAAAATAATGTTTTGTACACACCGCAGGCTGGAAATATTTTACCCGGAATTACAAGAGCGACTATTCTTGAAATATGCACTCAGCTTGGCATCCACACGGTTGAAAAGAATATTACTCTTGCGGAAGTGCATGGTGCGGACAGCGCTTTCTTCTGTGGGACGGCCGCAGAAGTAATCGGAATTGCTTCGCTTGATAAAATCCTGTTTAGAAAAGAATGGAAAGATTCTCTTGGCAGTGTGATACAGAAAGAATATAAAAACCTGGTTACCGAAAAGAAGAAACAGGAACAACTAGAAACAGTAAGTTAATTAAGAATTTTACAAATCAAGAATTACAGCAAACAAATAAATAATTAAGATTTCAATTTTACAAATGAGCGATAATTTAAAAAATACAGTATTAAATAAATACAGCAGAGAACTTACACAAGACGAAACACAACCCGGTGCGCAAGCCATGTTTTATGGCATTGGTTTGACAGATGAAGATCTAAAAAAGGCGCAGGTCGGAATTGTGAGCATGGGTTATGACGGCAATACGTGCAACATGCATTTGAACGGCCTTGCACAAATGGTAAAACAAAGTGTATGGAAAAATAATCTTGTTGGTTTGATCTTTAACACAATCGGTGTAAGTGATGGAATGGCAAATGGAAAAGATGGCATGCGTTATTCGCTGGTGAGTCGCGATGTGATTGCTGATTCAATCGAAACAGTTTGTGGCGCTCAATATTATGATGCATTGATTGCTATTCCTGGCTGTGATAAAAATATGCCCGGTTCGGTGATCGCAATGGGACGGCTGAACAGACCGGCTATAATGATTTACGGAGGAACCATTGCCGCAGGTCATTATAAAGGAGAAGACCTGAATATTATTTCTGCTTTTGAAGCGCTGGGACATAAAATAGCTGGTGATATCACACCGGAAGATTTCAGAAATGTAGTCCGTCATTCCTGCCCGGGACCTGGAGCGTGTGGTGGCATGTATACAGCAAATACGATGGCTTCGGCAATCGAAGCGTTGGGAATGAGTTTGCCGTTTTCTTCTTCCAATCCTGCTATGAGCGAGGATAAAAAAAAGGAATGCGAAAATGCCGGTGCAGCGATTTTAAACCTGTTGCAACTGGACTTAAAACCGCGCGACATCATGACGAAGAAAGCCTTTGAAAATGCCATAACCGTTGTGATGGTTTTGGGAGGATCAACCAACGCGGTTTTACACTTAATTGCGATGGCAAAGAGTGTGGATATCGATTTGACGCAGGATGATTTTCAAAGGATCAGTGATAAAATTCCGTTGCTTGCTGATTTTAAACCAAGCGGAAAATACCTGATGCAGGATTTGCATCAATACGGCGGTATTCCTGCCGTGATGAAATATTTATTGAAGAATGGGTTATTACACGGAGATTGTATCACAGTAACCGGCAAAACGATTTCAGAAAATTTAGAAAACGTTCCTGACCTTGATTTTTCACAGCAGGACATCATTCATTCATTGGAAAATCCCATTAACAAAACCGGTCATTTGCAGATCTTATATGGCAATCTTGCAGAAGGTGGCAGTGTGGCAAAGATCACAGGAAAAGAAGGATTAAAATTTAGCGGACCGGCGCGGGTTTTTCATGGTGAACAACATTTGATCGAAGGAATCAACTCAGGTAAAATAAAACATGGAGATGTGGTGGTGATAAATTATGTAGGGCCGAAAGGAGCCCCGGGAATGCCGGAAATGCTCAAACCTACGTCCGCATTAATCGGCGCCGGCCTTGGTAAAAGTGTTGCACTGATCACAGATGGAAGATTTAGTGGTGGCACCCATGGTTTTGTCGTCGGACATATCACGCCTGAAGCTTTCAACGGTGGCTTAATTGGACTCGTTGAAGATGACGATGAAATCGAAATTGATATTACTGTAAACAAAATCAATTTGAAAGTAAGTTCTGAAGTGATTCTGCAAAGAAAGAAAAAATGGAAACAGCCGGATATTAAGGCAAACAAAGGCGTGTTGCTCAAGTATGCATATTGTGTAAGCAGCGCCGCTGAAGGATGTGTGACAGATGAGTTGGAATCCGTAAAAAAAGAACAGCAAGAAAAAGAAATGGAAGAAAACAGAATTGCAGAAGGCATCTGAAACAAGCGAACAAAATGATGTGTGCTTTTGATATAAGAGGAAATTTAAAAAATATCAAAATTTCGCAGAAATAAAACAAATAATTTATCCAATGTTTCACCATTGAAACCAATAAAAAAATTACGATTATGAATACCATCGAATTAGAAGAAGAAAAAAAATTAACAACAAAAAACTCAACCAACGTTTCCGGTTCGGTTGCCGTTTTTGAAATCCTTCTCGCCGAAAATGTAAAAACAGTTTTCGGTTATCCAGGCGGAGCGATCATGCCAATTTATGACGCATTATATGATTATCCTGACAGAATCGAACACATTTTGACCCGACATGAACAAGGGGCTATTCATGCCGCCCAGGGATTTGCAAGAACTTCAGGAGAAGTCGGTGTTGTATTTGCTACGAGCGGCCCCGGAGCAACAAATCTAGTTACGGGTTTGGCTGATGCAATGATCGACAGCACACCGCTGGTTTGTATTACCGGGCAGGTTTTCGCTCACCTTCTTGGCACGGATGCTTTCCAGGAAACTGATGTGGTAAATATTACAACACCGGTTACCAAATGGAATTACCAGATAACAGATGCAACAGAAATTCCTTCTGTTTTAGCAAAGGCGTTTTATATCGCTAAAAGCGGAAGACCCGGACCTGTTTTGATCGACATTACCAAAAATGCACAAATTCAAAAATTTGATTTTGCAGGTTACAAAAGCATCAATCATGTACGCAGTTATCGTCCAAAACCTATTGTAAGAAAAGAATATATTGAGGAAGCTGCAAAATTGATCAATGAAGCAAAAAAACCTTTTGTGATTTTTGGACAGGGAGTAATTCTTGGAGAAGCAGAAAAAGAATTTAAAGCATTTATTGAAAAAGGCGGTATTCCTGCTGCATGGACAATCCTTGGTTTGAGCGCTTTGCCAACAGATCATCCGTTGAATGTCGGAATGCTCGGAATGCATGGAAATTATGGGCCAAATGTTTTGACAAATGAATGCGATGTTTTGATTGCTGTTGGTATGCGTTTCGATGATCGGGTTACTGGAAGACTTGATAAATACGCAAAACAGGCGAAAATAATTCACCTGGATATCGACCCTTCAGAAATTGATAAAAATGTAAAAGTAACAGTTCCCGTTTGGGGCGATTGTAAAGAGACATTACCAATACTAACCCAACTGATCGAAAAGAAAACTCACAAAGAATGGCTGCAAAAATTTGAGGAATATAAAGAAAAGGAAAAGGAAAAATGTTTTGATAAGGATCTTCATCCAAAAACTGAAACACTTTCAATGGGTGAAGTGATGAATCTTTTAAATGAATTGACTGAGGGAAATGCAGTGATTGTTTCTGATGTAGGCCAGCACCAGATGGTAGCGTGTCGCTATGCAAAATTTAATCAAACGAGAAGCAATGTTACTTCAGGTGGGTTAGGTACAATGGGCTTTGGATTACCGGCTGCAATTGGCGCTAAATTAGGCGCTCCGGAAAGAACCGTTGTTTGCGTTGCCGGTGATGGTGGTTTTCAAATGACATTGCAGGAATTGGGAACGATTATGCAAAATAATATTAACTTAAAAATGATCATTCTTAACAACGAGTTTCTTGGCATGGTGCGTCAGTGGCAAGAGTTGTTTAATGAAAGAAGATATTCATTTACTGATATTGAAAGCCCTGATTTTGTTGCCTTGGCAAAAGCGTATCACATTGAAGGACAAAAAGTTTCTGAAAGAAATAAATTAAAAAATGCATTGAAAGAAATGCTGGATCATGATGGTGCATACCTGCTGGAAGTGATGGTGGGCAAGGAACACAACGTTTTCCCGATGGTGCCACAAGGATGCAGCGTTGCCGAAATCCGTTTGTCTTAAAGTGATTACTAAATCATTTTTGAATAGAACAAATAAATAAATGTTGAAATGAAATGGGATTCAATTTTATACGACACTAAACACAACTTTGTTTCAAAGTATGGCGAAGATGTTGTGCAATTATTGAATCCACAAAAAGGCGAAATTATTCTTGATGCAGGCTGCGGAACCGGCGATCTTACCGCGATGATTGCAGCGTCTGGAGCGATTGTGGAAGGGATGGATTTATCAAAAGAAATGATTGATCAGGCAAAAGAAAAATTTCCTGGAATTTCTTTCACCCTTGCGAGTATTACCGAATATGAACAGCCGGAATTTTATGACGCAATTTTTTCATATGCTACGCTTCATTGGATTGTAGATAAAGAAAAAGCGATTGAGAAAATGTTTGAAAATCTAAAATATGGAGGCCGGCTTGTTTTGGAAATCGGCGGAAAAGCTAATGTCCGTGAAATTATCAGTGCAATAGCAAAAACATTAAAAAAACATGGTTTAGGGGAGAGAATTTTAAACCGGCAATGGTACTTTCCTTCAATTGGAGAATATGCAAGTTTGTTGGAAGCCCACGGATTCACTGTAGAATATGCCGTTCATTTCGATCGTGAAACAGAATTAAAAAGTGGTGACGGTATTAAAGACTGGATAAAAATGTTTGGCAAAGATTTTTTTGAAGGGCTGGATAAAACAACCGTTGAATCTATTTTGACTGAAATACAATCTTCCCTTTTTCCAACAAGATTTTATAACAATAAATGGCATGCTGATTATAAAAGATTAAGAATGGTAGCAAGAAAATCTTAAAAATCAGAAAGGCTTTGAAAATATCTTCTACTGAAAAAAAATTAAAACATGAACAGTAAACCAACAAATATGTCAAATTCTTCTTTTCCTGTTACTGGTAAACAGGAATATACTATCACCGTTTATTCAGAAGACCAGATCGGAATTCTGAATCGTATATCCATTATTTTTTCAAGACGAAAAATCAATATACAAACCTTGAATACTTCTCCTTCTGAAGTACCAGGAATTCATCGTTTCAATATTGTAATTGATGAAACCGAAGAAGTTATTAAAAAACTGGTTCGTCAAATTGAAAAACAGGTGGATGTTTTAAAAGCTTATTACAACACCAATGACGAAATCATCTGGCAGGAAATGGCCTTGTATAAAGTACCAACAGATGTCATTGCAGAAAAAGCAAAAGTAGAAAGATTGCTTCATCAGTTTGGCGCAAGAGTCGTTGCTATCAGAAAAGATTATACCGTGTTTGAAACAACCGGCCATAGAGAAGAAACAGACCGGCTGATCTCTGCACTTGAACCGTATGGATTGATAGAATTTGTAAGAAGTGCACGGGTGGCAATTATCAAAGAAAGCGAAGGCTTTCATACTAAAGTAAAAGAGTTTGAAAAACAACAGCCAGGAGAAGAAGTTATTGAAAATGAATACCTGGATAAACAGGAAGAAGTATTTACTATGTAGCAATTAATTATTTGATTATTCAATTATTCGATTGTCGAATTGTTTGATTGTTACATGGAAATGAATCTTGTAATGCTTTTACAGTAAACAAAGAAAAAAGTAGATTTTCTATTTGCAGAATACTTTATAAGAATATTTTCACAGGAATAAGTATTTATTATTTAAAAAAACAAAAACTAAAAATTAAAACAACGACATGGCAACATTAAATTTTGCAGGTACGGAAGAAAATGTAGTAACCAGAGACGAATTTCCATTATCAAAAGCACAGGAAATTTTAAAAGACGAAGTAGTAGCCGTAATAGGATATGGCGTCCAGGGCCCAGGGCAGGCATTGAACCAAAGAGACAATGGGATCAACGTAATCGTTGGACAAAGAAAGAATTCAAAGAGCTGGGACAAAGCTGTTCAGGACGGATTTGTAGAAGGAAAAACTTTATTTGAAATTGAAGAAGCTTTGGAAAAAGGAACGATCATTTGCTATTTGCTGAGCGATGCTGCACAAATCGCCATGTGGCCAACCGTAAAAAAACATTTAACGCCAGGAAAGGCTTTATATTTTTCTCATGGTTTTGGAATTACTTATAATGATCAGACAGGAATTATTCCTCCAAAAGATGTCGATGTATTTTTAGTGGCACCAAAAGGATCAGGTACTTCATTACGCAGAATGTTTTTGCAGGGACGCGGATTAAACAGCAGTTATGCTATCTACCAGGATGCAACAGGCAAAGCATTTGACAGAGTTATTTCTCTTGGTATTGCAATTGGCTCAGGATATTTATTTGAAACAACTTTTAAGAAAGAAGTATTTAGCGATCTGACGGGCGAACGCGGAACCTTAATGGGAGCAATACAAGGTATTTTCGCTGCGCAATTTGAAGTGCTTCGCAAAAACGGCCACTCTCCTTCTGAGGCTTTTAATGAAACTGTTGAAGAATTAACGCAATCCTTAATGCCATTAGTTGCTGAAAATGGAATGGATTGGATGTATGCGAATTGCTCTACAACAGCGCAACGTGGCGCACTTGATTGGTGGAAAAAATTTCGTGATGCAACATTGCCTGTGTTTGATGATTTGTATAAGAGTGTTGCTGCTGGCAAAGAAGCACAATTTTCAATCAATTCAAATTCGCAACCTGATTATCGTGAAAAATTGAATGAAGAATTGAAAGAATTACGCGAAAGCGAAATGTGGCGTGCAGGGAAAACAGTAAGAAGTCTCAGGCCAGAAAACCAGGAACCGGCATAGTAAAAAAGCTTGAAGGTTGCCAATCTTTGGAAGGTTGGCAACCTTTTTAAAATGTAATTAAATGACTTTCACAATGGGCACAAATGGAAAATCTGAAAACTATTTTCCTGTCTTCGATGGTCTTGGAGTAGCGGATGCGGAGGAACGATTAAGAAAAATCGTAAACAGAACTCCCCTTACACTGAATAGAAATTTATCCGCAAAATATCAGTGCAATGTTTTTCTGAAAAGAGAAGATTTACAGGTGGTTCGTTCATATAAACTTCGCGGTGCCTACAATATGCTCAGCACATTGCCTCCAGAAAAATTAAAACAAGGTGTAGTGTGCGCCAGCGCGGGAAATCATGCGCAAGGTTTTGCTTATTCCTGTAAAAAACTAGGATGTCATGGCGTTGTTTTTATGCCGGTAATCACTCCAAAACAAAAAGTGAAACAAACAAAAATGTTTGGAGAAAATTTTGTTGAAGTACAATTGGTTGGTGATTCATTTGATGATTGTTTGGAAGCTGCCTTGAAATTTACCAAGGAAAAGAATATGACTTTTATTCCGCCTTATGATAACTATAAAATCATTGAAGGCCAGGCAACTGTTGGATTAGAAATCCTGGAAGATTTAACTCATGTCGATTATTTATTTGTTCCCGTTGGTGGTGGCGGATTGGCTTCCGGAGTTGGTTCTTATTTTAAAACATTTTCCCCTGATACAAAAATTATCGGTGTAGAACCGGAAGGTGCTCCTTCAATGTCAGAAGCATTTAAAGAAGGACATCCTGTAACCTTGCATGATATTGAACATTTTGTTGACGGCGCTTCTGTAAGCCGCGCAGGCGACATCACTTATTCTGTTTGTAAAGATGTTTTGAATGAAATGCATTTGGTTCCGGAAGGAAAAGTTTGTACCACCATTTTACAATTGTATAATGAGGATGCCATTGTGGTAGAACCTGCAGGAGCCTTGTCGATATCGGCTTTGGACGATTATGCCGAAGAAATAAAGGGCAAAAATGTAGTTTGTGTTATTAGTGGAGGAAACAATGATATTGACAGAATGCAGGAAATAAAAGAAAGATCCTTGCAATATGAAGGATTGAAGCACTATTTTCTAATTCGCTTTGCCCAAAGGCCAGGAGCACTAAAAGAATTCGTGAACGAAGTCCTTGGTCCTAATGACGATATCACCCGCTTTGAATATATCCAAAAAAATAATAAAGAAGCTGGTCCTGCTTTGGTTGGAATCGAATTAGGGGTTAAAAAAGATTATGATGCGTTAAAAAGAAACCTGGATTTTTATAAAATCAATTATACGGAATTAAAAAAAGACGATAATGCTTTTGGGTATTTGGTGTAATAATCACCATCAATACGCAGCATTTCGTTAAACACTTAATTGCGTGGCTTGTTCTAATTTCAAATTCAGATTATTTCTTTGTTTGCTGAATTTTATTTTAATAAATCAATTTCAAACGTTTTATTTCTCTATCACCGTTTTTTACGGACAGATAATAAATTCCATGGGCCAGTTTTCTATTGACATTAAATCGTTGCAATCCATTTCCTCCTGCATGATTTATTTCCTTTGAAATTATCGCGTGTCCTGATGAATTAATAAATTCCAAAAAATATTTTCCCGCAGGCTGGTGCATCAATTGGATAGTAAGATGTTCTCCATTAAATGGGTTAGGGAATATAGTTATGCCGCTGTCAAACCAGTGCGTCAAAATATTTACAATCTCGCTATATTCACTTTTTCCATCGGTTTTATCAATTCTGATTCGATAATAATTACTTCCAGTTTGCGGCTCCCTATGAAAATAATTATAGAGAGCAGTTGAATTGGATGAAGTGGCTATAACTTCTAACAATTGAAAATTAATTCCGTCTGTCGAATGTTCAATCCTGAATTCTTTTATTTCATTTCCCTTTGAAACATTCCATTCTAAAAAAACAGCAGCATTTTTTTCAGAAGCGTTTAAAGAAATTTTAAGGGGAATAATAACAGGTTTGAACACCATTAAAAACCTATCTGGCATTGCAGAACCAGCATCAGATGTGATAGAAAAATCAACAGAAGAAGTATCGTTTAAATCGATTTGAGTTTCTGTTTTTAAATATTGGTCAAGTAAAAATCCTTCTAAATCAATTGGACAATGTTCTGGTGTAAAGAATAATTTATAGGCTTGTTTGGATAAATTTTCCATTTTGTAGAAAATGGTATCAGCGCCTTTTATTTTTTCGCGTGCTTCCACGGTTAGTGTTTTGCCATTCCTTTTTATTCCAAAGTTTTCATTGCCGTTGCTTATTTTCAAAGCATCGTCACCATCAATCTTACTAGAAAATGTTTTGTCAAAGGCAACAGCGTTTCCATCTGCCAGTTGGCCATTTTGTGAGATCAATTTTGCAAATAAAATTTGCCTTTCATTGATTTCAGCATCTAATTCCCTGTTTGCCAGATGATGCGCATCGTTCATTTTGCAGTCTTCCGTAAAGCTGACCGAACCGTCGTTTGGTGAAAAATTAGCAATAAAAAATGCTTGTCCTGATTGTATATTCTTATATTGAGAAGCGTTATCATAAATCACACTTCCGCCAGGCATGGCTCTATATCCTATTGCCGGTGAAATTGTTTGATAACCTCCTAATCCGTTGACTCCATAATAAGCCGGGTCCCAAACGCGGAAGGAATTTTCAATTTCAGGCGACCGAAGAATTTTTGAGAAATCAATCGCAGATGCATATGGATTTCCTACACACTGAAATTTCTGCGCAGGCACAACGGTTTGTGGAGGTAAAAATTCATTACTGTAAATTTTGCCTCTTGTACGTAAAATAGTTGGAGTGGCAGGAGAATTTATTGTGTTGGATGACCTGTCTCCACGCACAAAAATCATATATCCCGTTTCTTTATCAAGATTTATGAATGTCGAAGAAATTCCTTTCCAATTATTGGTATTTGCATCATAAAATTTCATCGAAGGAGTATTCGAAATTGCATCAAAGCCGCCTGCCGCACCTGCAATATCAGTTATCCACGTACCATATCCTGCAATATTTTTATTTCCTTTCTCCTGCCAGGTATTGAAAATCGTTTCGCCAAAAGCCGGGGTGGAAATCAGTTGCCACGATTTGCCATGTCCGCCGTTAACATTTGTGTTTATATATCTTTCTACAATAAATCGTCCCACTCCATAATTAATTTTTATGTTTGAAGGTAGCCGTGACACTGAAGCAGTTTGGTTTTTATTGCTTAATAAAGTAACGTCAGCATTCATATTTACTGTTGAATTATCTGTAAAGGAAAGTTCTTTATAAATTGCTAAGCTGTCATTGATATTTAATCCTTTGCTATTTTGATTTTTAAAAACATTGAAAACCACCTGTGGAGAAGTGCTTGTATAAGTTTGTTCAGCATTTCCATTAAAAATAACTGTACCATTGTTATGGACAAAACTTGCTGATCCTGTTTTTGAAAAATTTCCTTGGATCACTAAATTATCTGAAGGAGCAATTTTATTACCCGTGCCGGAAAGAACGAGATTTTGATAAACAAGATTATTGGCATTTGTGATTGGTTGATCGCCATTTGCTAACGGAGGACTTGCTCTTGAATATTCAACTGTGCTGTTTGGCTGCAAAATAGTGTTTTCAACATCTTCATTTATTGAAGAATTAAATTTAGGAGCAGTAGTAAATGCAAATCCATGAAAGCCTTTTGTATTGCCGCATCTAAAAGTTCCACCTTTTTCCACAGTTACAGTTTGCACTCCAACTGGTCCGGCGATTGTATTGTCATTAATTGTGAATGTGCCACCGCTTTTTACTGTGAAAGTTCCTTCGTTGTTCAAAAGAATATTTCCATCCGAGTTATTCACATTTGTTCCGGTTACTTCTATGTTTTGATAGGTTTGATTGCGGATCGTTTGCGGCGTCGCTCCAGACCCTCTGAATTCAATCACGCCGCTGGTTAAATTATACATCCCATTCATTGGTGGATTTGGTCCAAAGCCGCTCACTATCAATCTACTATTATTATTCATTGTCAGATTGGTATTATCATCACCAATATTGATGGCATTGATGTTTCCAGAGCAGTCAAAAACTGCATTGCCTTTAATAGTAATTGTACCATTTGGCTTAAACGGACCTGTTGGGGTTTTAATTCCACTTCCTGACAAAATGATATTTTTAAAATCAGCTCTTGCGTTTAAAGATTGATTTCCATTGGCATATAATTCGATTGCACAATTGGGATTCAAAACAACAGTTCCCGAAACAATTGAGGAGCCGGATCCAGAGAAGCCACCAGCATGCGCTGTTCTGAAAGTTCCATTAAGAATTACTTTTCCATTAGTGTTGGCTATTCCATTAGTTGTAACATCTAAGACCCCGTTAATTTCTAATAGATTTCCCGCAACATTGTTATTCAAATTTGCACCGGATAGAACAACCTGAGCACCAGATCGAATAAAAGTAGCGGGTGACAAATCGATTGATTGGGTTAAATTTATTTTCAACGGAGTGCCTTCCAAAACTGCACCGGGAGCAGTAAGATAAATCTTACCAGTATTTAATTGGGTTATAGTAGCTGTACCTCTAATTCCATTTCGAAAAGTTTTGCCGCCGGCTCCTGAAAAAGTTGCGTCAGTATTTAACTCCAATAATCCATTTAACAATAAGTTATTTCCTAACCCGGCCGGAAGTGAACCATTCACTTTCGAAACTCTAAAAACCGGAATCTCATCCACGCCAGCATTTGGAAAATACGTAAGTCCCGCAATCGGAAATACGTTCACATCATTAAATTCAAATACAGCGCCGTCGTTCCATTTATTAACCGAGGAGGTTGCAAACACTTCATAGCCTTTTCCCATGGAAGAGATTCCATTACCGATTGAAATCAGTCCTCCTGTTGCAATATTGATAGTTGCATTGGCAATTTGATTTATTGAGGTTGAATAATTAGCACCAGTGAGTATTTTTAAAATACCATTTGATAAAATCGAAAGATCATCTCCTACTCCATCATTAATGTTTAAAACACCGCCATTTTGAAGTTCTAAAATTCCTGCTATTGTCGTTTGATCAAAAGAAACCGGACTGGTTACTTTTACAGTATGTCCCAATTTTATCAAAATATCCTCAGCATCCTTTGTAGGCGCTTTTGTTGCCGCATACCATGAAACTTTATCAGGAGAAGATTCCCATGTTGAAGATGACGACCAGTCTCCATTTTGCCGGCTTCGATAATAAGTTTCTAAAAAAGTTACAGCCGTAACTGATCCTCCAATTTCAAATCCATTAGATGTCGCTAAAGGAGAAAAAAAACCCCAACCACCAGTGGTAGTTTGACCGCTGGCGTAATATCGAATGGTAATCGTAATTCCAGAAGGAACATTTTGCAATGCCGCGATACCGTTTAACTTAATTTGAGGTAAAGCCTTGCCTTGTCCTATTATGATTGATGGAGAACCAATTAAAATAAAGTTTATGCCATCCAAACTATAAGCAAATTGATTTGAAACTCCGGGAGAAGCTACAAATGTATTCGTGCCTTGAAAAATTGCATCTATAGTAAATAATGAAACTTCAAATCCGGGTTTTGCTGATAGCTTTACTTCAAAGAAATCCGTATTCGCCGTAGAAATCCCATCATTCCGAAAGCCGGTTGTTCTGTAGCTGTCCGCCCCGGTAGACGCCGGAGCATTTGGGCCTCTTGTTAAATCGATTGGAGAAACCAGATCAGGATTAGCGGTCGTTGCGGTCTTTGTCACAAGAAAATTGTCATTCCAAAAGTTCCAGCCCGCAATAGTTTGCGCTTCGCTGCCAATCTCCGTCAAGCAAGAGCCTACAGTAATTATTATGTAAGCCAGAAATTTTTTGGAGGGATTTTTAATAATACCCTTTTGAAATATCGCTTCACTTTTAAATAAATTTCCCATACAAAAAGTTTAATTTTTGATAAATAAAAAACACCAAAGAATGGGATTTTATAAAAAGCTTTCGCAGGGAACGTATTTATGAAAAGCACGTTAGAGCATGGAATTAAACACAATAATACAATTATATTTTAATAAAAAAATGAAAAGATGGATTTAATTTTCACGAAGATTTTTTCCTTTTAAACCAATAATAAAATGGTATTCCAAGGAGTATCAAAACGAGACCAATACCAGCTTCGCGAGGACGTGCTATAATCGTATTGCCAATTAGGAACACGCAAAAAATAATGAATATAGCAGGTACAATCGGATATCCCCAAACCTTGTAAGGACGCGGTGCATCCGGCATTTTTTTTCTTAAAATAAAAACGCCTAAAGCAGTGGCGCCGTAAAAAATAAAGGCAGCA
>JBQCFI010000532.1:0-63518 GCA_051959325.1 Ginsengibacter sp.
GTTATAAAAAACTGGTGAATATTTTGAATTAAATCGTCTATATCCATAATGATGATTTTTAATGGCCAGTGCAGAAGATACACTGGCCATGGGGAAAATTACTGGGGAACACCACTCATCGCTGGCTGGGTAGCGGAAGTGGTACTGTTTGCAGTCGTTGTATTCGTATTTGAAGTGCCCGAACCTGTCTGGTTGCTGGCTTTTACCATATAGTCTTTTGAATCCAACCTTGGTGAGGCGGGAGTGATTACAGATACATAGCCAACTAATTGCACACCTGCTACCTCAATTCCTTCATCATTGAAAGTACTTTGATAGCTGGCATTTGCATCAGTTGACGATCCGCTTCCTCCACAGAAAAATGGGCCAATTCCAACCATTCCTCCGCCACTGGTTGCTTCCTGGAATGTATGTCTTTGCTGTTGTGTCATTGCCCATTTAATCTTCAGATTTCTTACAAATATCAGGCTCGTAACGATTGATGGCAGGAAAGTAGTCACGTTATTGGCGTGTTGTAGTTGCTGATTAAATGTTCCGTCCGAAATGCAATTTTTTGAATTATTCAATAAAAACCAGTTGGTAAGATCCAATAAGTTGGTATCTAACCATGGCCTTCTGATATCAGCCGAACAAAATTCAAATGATATTTGCATGCTGGAGGTATCTATGTGCAGGTCTGTCTGGCTTTGTGAATGACTTGCTTCGGCTCCAATGCTAAAGAATCCGACACTGATACCTGCAAATCCACTTTCAGAAGAACCTGAGGAGGAAGTTGTTTCACTCACATTTGAACTATCCTGGTAATATTTTGTCCAGCCATCCTGCTCGTAAGCATCATAGAAAGTGGATGGCTCAATAAAAGTATAAGGAATTGTACCAATATTTGCCATTTCACCAAGACTGTTTTCGTACGCGAGTTTGGCGCGATTAATAAGGGCAATGGCAGGATCCATTCCTTGTGCGTTCAAGGTATCCAACGCCGTTTCTATCTCACTTTTATAACCCAAACCCGCCCAGGCTTCCAGTGCAGAATTTACTTTCTCCTGTGGTATTTTACCCTTGATAGGCCACATCGCAAATTCATTTGGATCTTCAATGGCGTCTGCATACTGGCCATTCAGATTCTGCTGCGCATCATAATATTTCTGCTGGTAGTACAAATAAGCATTATAATGAGGAGTAGGATTCCCGGTTTTCGGGTCAACCAAAACCGCTTTTGCCGCCTCAATAGACTTTTGCAGATCGCTGTTCAGCACCATGTTGGAAGTTACCTCCTGCGCTCCGTTGATAATAGCAAACCATGCCGAATCTACAGTGCCTGCATCCGGCATTACCGTCCACTTTTCATCCATAGCTAATTTGTCATTGGTAAGCCAGAAAGTGTTGTAATAATTTTTCTCACTTTGACCCACACCCGCTGCTATTAATTGATTCATCGTAATCTGTGGCGGAGCGCTTGATGGCATGGCGTTAGCTGAAGTAGCCGGCGGATTTATTTTGGCAGACTCTGCCGCCGCACTTTCAGTAGCGCCAAGCAGTTCTGATCCAAAGGGCGACCAGGGGTTTTGATAATCTTCTGGTGCAATCGGTAATCCGATTGGCCTGAATGAAACAAAATATCCTTCCGGCATTTTATTGGTTTTGGGATCGACTCCGGCGGCCCTTTTTTTAAGGTCATCCAGAACTTTGTAAACGTCCATTTTTGTAAGATTTATAAGTTTTAAAAATTTGTCCTGCTCATTCTCGCAAAGCAGGGAAGTTGCGTCCATTTTTTTCTGGCTTCATGGAAATAAGCCTTTATAGTTTTTTATTTTTTATTAAAATTCATTTCAATTATTGTTTGTGGAATCATCAGTTGAAGTATTCGTTGTGTCATCCGTTTGCGAACCGGTGGTTGACGTATTGGTTGTGTTATCTGTATCCGAATTGTCAGTGGATTCGTTTGAAGTTTCATCCTGGCTGCTGCCTGATGAATTCGCTGACGAACTGGAGAATATATCAGTTGAGGAATTTGATGAACTGGTTGAGCCGGCAAAATAAAATAACTGTGACGTAAGATCATTATTTGGCCAGTTATTTTCATAAGCAACGACCTGCTCAAACTTGGTCAAAAAATCATTAAAAGCTATTGTGTAAGTCTTACCGGCATTCAAAGGAAGAGGATCGTTTATCTGCAAAGAAGTGCCTTGGGGGGTTCCATCACCTGAAATGCCGGTAATGATGATCATGTGAGCTATATTAGAAGTAGAAGCGTACATGATCACTGCCATTAAAGGGCTTTGATCCAGTATGCTGGTAAGGTACTCAATCGTATAGCTGGCGGGCGGCAGTTGTGTAAGTCCCAACGTTTGTGTGATGATGTTATCATTTGCAAATGACAATCCCTGGTCATTGTTATAAATGGTTGAAAAACTGGTGCCTGAAGCATCCAGCACTTTTAATGTATCTGAAAGTGAATGATGGGTTCCTGTTCTCCAGGTTTCCATCATTGAAGAACTTGCCAGCCAGCACGCATTTGACTTGTCTTGGGGAATTAATTCGACTGTATTTGGCATCTCTGTTTTTTTAAAAGTTTGAAAAACTTAGTTTAATTGATCATTCGATACACAGATTCACAACTGTTCAGTAAACCAACAAATAGTACAGATTTTTATTTTTCAGTACATATTAAATAATCAGCATCACTTTATTATTTCACACATATACATTTCCTGCTTCAAAAAGTCCGCGAATGACTGATTCACTTTCGCTCACAGGCTTTAACTGGTAATGAGGGTAATCCTTGAATGAAATCCAGTTGCCACCCCACTCGATGGTTTTCATCAGCGGAAGAGAAATGGCGGCAAAAGATTTGTACGGTATATCATTTTCAACGTAACTGCCATTTGCAAATATGCCAATATCCCATGCGATGCCAAAATTGTGGTTGCTTTGCCCGCCACGGGCGTTGGTAATAATCGGCCGGGTGTCGCCGTTTCTTCCATGTTGATATAAAGAATCCTGCTCGTCATAAGTTCGCGTGCCTGATAAGATTCGTATATCCTGATTATTATCTTTAGCAATTATTAAAAACTTTCGCGCTTCAACTTGCGCCAGCGGTAATAAGGTAATAATATTCGATTCACTTGCGGCATCAAATGTTCCATATTGCTGTGCGATCAATTTACTTTGCTCTACAAACTCAGCATCAGCTGTATTGGTAATTGGGCCCCATTGGCCATCTAAAAGACCATTATAATAACCTGCAACCTTTAAAAATCTCTGATAGAATAATACATCATGCCTTAACAACTGATAGCTCATAATTATATTTTTTTATAAATATTTCACTACAGGAATTTTCTTGGATTTTATTGCTCTGATGCAAGCAGGTAGTATGTAAGGAATCCGAAAACTTTTAAAACGGCCGTTCTCGAATAATAGCAATTCCGTTTAATTTATTCAATCAACAAGCTTTATGTCTTCTTTAGCGATACAAATAACCAACAAATAAAAATAAAGGCAACCGGGAAATTTCCCCTTTTTGAATGGGAATTTTCCCATTCTTATTAAAATACAAACGTTGCACTTTTAAAGTAGCAATTTTTGCAAAAAACAACAGTTATTTTATGCAGCCAGTTTCTAAAAATGCACTGGAAAAAATGACACACGAATATGATAACACGATTCGTAAATCCTCTACAGAAAAGCTTAAAAAGAAATTTCCTGAAAAACCACAGATTGAAGATGCGGCATCTGCGTGGATAAGCCGCAAAGAATTAGAAAAACTTTTAAATGATAACCATGCAAACGGGCTGAGAATATATTACGGATGGCATCATGAAAGGACCAACAGCGATCCGGCAAAAGATTATAATGGACTGCATAATATTATTCTGGTAGCTAGAAAAGATGACGTAGATCCGGAGAACCCAACGTTTGAAAACAGCAAAGACCAGCTAAACGAAGAAGAACTAAAACCTGACGAAGCCAATACATCTGTTCAAAATTACGCTGGAGCAGGCCCTGATATGTTTCCGCTTTGTCCGCCGCTCTGCCCTAAATAACTCTTTATGCGAGTGACCGCTTTTATTATAGGTTTAATTCCTGTTTTAATAAGCCTTTTGATAAGTATCATTTTTTATAAAAGGCTAAAACCATCCTGGCTGCGGCTTTTCACGTGGTTCCTGCTCTTCAGCATGCTTATTTCAATAACCGGTTATTTTTATTCTTTTTATTTAAAAACAGGAAACCATTTCATTTTCAATCTGTATTTACTCGTTCAGTTTCTTTTCTATTTTGGCATCTTTTATAAAACTTTTCAGACAAAGAAATTAAAAACCTTTACGTTGTTTGTGAGCATTTGCTTTTTAATTTATTTGCTTATCAATTTTATTTTCCTCGACGGATTTCATACGTTCAATTCCCTCGCTTTTACGATTGGAAGTGTACTCACTATACTGTTCTGCCTGCTGTATTTTGGAGCGTTGTTTAATGCCGATGGATTTATAAACTATTTCAAAATTCCCATGTTCTGGATCGCTACCGGAATCCTTTTTTTCTTTGTTGGTAATTTTCTCTACCTCAGTTTTCTCAATTATATCCTGGAAAACAACCTGGACAGCGGTGGAAATATTTATGAGGTGATCATAATTACCTTAAACCTACTTTTGTATTGTTTTTTTTCAATTGGTTTTTTAAGCAATCAGTCATGGAAAAAAAAGACCTGATATTCACTATTGTTTTTACGACAATTGTTCTTTTACTACTGGTAGCATTTTTATTATTCTTTTTTATCAGGTACCGTTTCAAAAACAATGCTTACATAAAAGAAAAAGAAGCCATGAAAAAGTTTTTTGAAAAGACTTTGCTTCAATCACAAATAGAAGTACAGGAAGCAACATTGGCAGGCATTGGCAAAGAATTGCATGACAATATTGGACAGTTGCTTTCCAGCACAAAGATGTTTTTGGGAATAACCCAACGCAATCTTCCAGAACCTCCGGAAACACTAAATATCGCTGAAGAAACTTTAGGGAAAGCCATCAATGAATTGCGTGCTCTTTCAAAATCATTGGATAAAGATTGGCTCGAACAATTTGATTTTATCCAAAATCTAAAAGCGGAAGCTGAAAGGATCAATGAGGCACGATATTTACAAATATCATTTTCCCATCCTGATAAATTATTTTTGAAAGCCGATGAGCAGATAATTCTTTTCCGCATTGTGCAGGAAGCCATTCAAAATGCAATTAAACATGCGCAGGCAAAAAACATCCAGATCAATTTAACTAAAACATCAGAAATTGTAAGAGTCGACGTGGTGGACGATGGAATCGGATTTAATAATTCATTACACTCGGATGGCCTGGGAATGAGAAACATGAAACACCGCACCAAATTGCTCGGGGGCTCAATTACCTGGAACTCAATTAGCGTAGGAACTTCAATAAAGATTGAATTACCTTTTAAAGAAAACGAACAATGAAAATCTCTGTAGGGCTGGTAGATGATCACCAGTTGTTTTTAAAATCACTCGGCCTGATGATTGAAAATTTTGAAGAATGTAAAGTGGCAGTCATGGCTATGAATGGAAAAGAATTGCAGGAAAGAATCTCATCCACCGAGCCGCCCGACATTATTTTAGTCGATGTAAGTATGCCGGTGATGGACGGCATTGATACAGCAAAATGGCTGACTCAAAATTATCCTTTGATAAAATTAGTAGCGCTATCCATGAATGACTCGGACAGAACAATTATTGAAATGATCAAAGCCGGATGTTGTGCGTATTTACTAAAAGATACGCATCCAAACGAACTGGAAAAAGCGTTACACGAAATTTATACAAAAGGTTATTATAATTCGGATGTAATCAACATTAATTACAGGCGTTTGCTGCAGGAGCAAAATGATCCGTTAAATATTACAGAGAATGAAAAACATTTTTTACAACTTGCGTGCAGTGATCTCACTTATAAACAAATTGGCATTGAAATGCATCTGAGTGAACGAACCATTGATGGCTACCGCGAAAATCTTTTTCACAAATTTAAAGTGCAAAGCAGAGTGGGCCTCGTGTTAGAAGCCATCAGAAAAAATTGTGTAAAACTGAATCCGTAATAAATTCTTTTCAAAGGACAACAATTCCAATTTGAAAGAAATTACTATTCAGGTTTTCCTTTGATGAACAAAAACACAAATCCCGGTTATTTCTTGATTTGCCGTGTACAAATAAATCATCCTATGCTGAATTTCTTCCCGCATTGATAATTCCAAATGAACAGCGCATCACCAGTTTTTCATACGTTCCTTTTAATGAATCTTTAGTTTGTTCCTGTTCTATTTGGCGTATATTCATCATTGCATATTGTTGGATCGTTACCAAAGGCAAAATCATTTTTTCCCGCATGCTGACGGAAAGCTGTTCCACAGGATAATCAGCCATCAATTCATTATTTCCGGTAAGCTTGAAAAGGTATCTTTTAGTTTTTTCATATTCTTCAAACATCATATTCCATATTTCACCAAATTGCTCATCATTGGCCAGGTATTCTGTCAAGGGGAAAAAACATTTCTTCATGGCCATTTCGCAATTGTCAATCAAAGTTTTGAAAAATAAAGAATTTTGATAAAGCTTTTTCATCTCTGGCAACTTTCCTTCCTCTTCAATTTTTTGCAATGCAGTACCTACACCATAATAACCTGGCACATTTTGTTTGATCTGGCTCCACGAACCGGAAAAGGGAATAGCGCGCAGATCTTCCATGTTCATTTTTCCTTTCTTTCTTTTGGTAGGCCGGCTGCCGATATTTGTATCGCTATAAAATTTTAAAGGGCTGATCTGCACTAAATAATTCATGAATTCAGGATGATTTTTCAAAGCGCTGTAACTCACGAAACTTGCATCTGCCAGCTCTTGCAATAATTTTTCTTCTTCCTTTTCCAGAGTAATATGACGGTTGGAAAAAATATCATTAGAGATGCCCGCATGAAGCAGTTGCTCCATGTTATATTGTGCTGATTCAATTGTTCCAAAATTAGAGCTTACTGTTTGTCCCTGGATGGTCAATTGAATTTCTTTATTGGCAACATTTTTACCCATTGATGCATAAAATTTATGAGTCTTTCCGCCGCCCCTGGCTGGTGGGCCGCCACGCCCGTCAAAGAATATTACATCAATTCCAAACTCGCGGGAAACGGAAGTGAGCTGTTCTTTTGCTTTATAAATAGACCAGTTTCCCATAAGATAACCGCCGTCCTTTGTGCCATCAGAAAATCCAAGCATGATGGTCTGGGTATTATTTCTTCTTTTCAAATGTGCGCGGTATTCTTCATTTTTAAACAAAGTAGTAAGCGTATCAGCGGCATTTTTCAAATCTTCTACCATTTCTATAAGCGGTACGATATCCACTTTCATTTCCTCTTTTTTCCAGCCACACATGATAAACAGACCATAAATTTCCAACACGTTCAACGCAGTTTCAGCATGACTGATAATATAGCGGTTGCATCCCTGCTCTCCATTAAACTGCTGAATTAATTTGATCGCTCTTATACTTTTAAAAGTGTCATTAATGATGGGATCACCATAATCTTTCTCCGGAATTTCTTTCGTGTTTTTTGTGAGAAATTCGATCTTCTTATCCTTGCTTAATTTTTGATAATCTGATGGAAAATCCACACCGGACTCCGCAAGAGCTGCAAACACTTTTTTATGTATGGAGCTATCCTGCCTTATATCCAGTGAAGCAAAATACAATCCGAAAATGTGCACTTTATTTATAAGATCATCGACGAGGTAAAGGAATAATCCATTGTGCTGGTAAATGATGATTTCACGTATCTCATTTAAGATTTGAAGAATGCTTTCTTTACTGATATCTGTACGGCCCCCGGGAATAAAAATATTGTTGTACAATTGTTTTTCCAGATCTGCCAAAAGAACATCCACGCCTTTAAACGTTAATCTGCGTCTCAGTTTTCTAATTTCAAGATAGTAACACTTTATAATTCCGCCACGCAAGCCATCGGCTACTTTAAAAGTAGTTTCGGTATCTACATAAGGATTTCCATCACGATCTCCTCCAGGCCAAAAGCCCATTTTAATGACCGGGTTATTTTTATAATCAGCTGCCGGAAATTGATTTTTTAAGAAAGAAAAAATTCTACCTGCCGCAGCAAAAAAAACATTTTCTAAATACCATATCAAACTCAACGCTTCATCATAAGGCGTTGGTTTTTCTTTTTTAAAAAAAGGTGTTTTTCCCAATTGCTGCAGGTACATGTTTATACGGGTGGTATTATTTTCTGATAATGATCTTGAAAGATCATTAATAATACCTAAAACAGAACCTGGATAAAATTGTGTAGGATGCGCTGTCAGCACGATTTCCACTGAAAAATCTTCCAGTTTTTTATCCAGTTCTTTTTCTTTTTTATTTTGGACCACTTCTACTTCCAGTTGTTTAAGAGTACCCGCGCCGGTTGTATCGTGTACGTATTTGAAAGCCGCATCTTCCAGCGCATCAAATAGCACCACTTGCCGTTCTACAAATTGAATAAACCTGAAAAGTAAATCCAGTTTTTCGGATTCAGTTTTATAGGAAGTGTCTTTGGAAAAAAATTCTTCAATAATTTGCGCGGGGCTCAATTTCTTTTTGTAACCTTCTTCACAAATATTTAAAAACAAGGATAAAAGCATCCCTGTTTTTTCAATTTTATAAAAAGGTAAAGAGGTAAAGAGACTGTTGTATAATTGAAATTTTATTCCAACATAATTTTTAAAATTTTGCAGACTAAGCGAAGAGTGATGATCCATAATATTCAAATAAATTAGAAAAAAAATAACGGCAATTCCATAAAAAAATCGCATGAAGTTAATTGAAAAAAAAATAAACTTCTCCCAAGCTTCCCTTTTTGAATGTATCTTTGCACCATTGAAAAATGAAAAAACCACTCCTCATATTATTTTTAGCAGTTTTTTTTTCGTTATTTACCACAGGTGTTTTTGCCCAATGTTCCATCTGCGCCAAAACTGTAGCCCAAATGGGTTCTAAACCTGCAGAAGGTTTTAATACAGGAATACTTTACCTCATGTTTATTCCTTATGTTGCGATTGGCGTTGTAGGTTATAAATGGTGGCAAAACGAAAAAAGAAAAGCAGAAGAACAATAATTATTTTCTCTTCAAACAACTGGCATCTTAAAAGTGACCATTTGATAAGAGTTCTCTTTCCAAAATACCCGTGACTTTTCAAAAGAACTGGATGTTGTAGAAAAACGACTGTTCAAAGCCGCCTGAAGTATTTTTAATGTCTTCTGTAGTAAGTGATCAAATGTGTAATTAAGATATTGATAAATTTAGCCATTCCAATTTTATAGAAAACAGAATAACATATCTAATTGTAACTTCGCGCCGTCATTTTCACAGCAAAATAAAAAAAGCGCTTTTTTGTTGGTTTACTGTGGAAATAAAAAGCAAAAACTTTATGAATCTTTTTGAAAAACAATCGTCAGAATTTGTCTCACGACACATTGGACCTGACCAAACCGAAACTAACGAAATGCTTGCCACCATTGGTGTTGCTTCGCTGGATGATTTGATTGATAAAACCGTTCCTTCGGGAATCCGGTTACAAAAAAAACTGGATATTGCCGAACCAATCAGTGAATTTGAATTCCTGACTGAATTAAAAAAAATTGCGAATAAAAACAAGGTTTTTAAATCCTACATCGGCCAGGGATATTATGACACGATTACACCTTCGGTTATTTTAAGAAATCTTTTTGAAAATCCGGGATGGTACACGCAATACACGCCTTACCAGGCAGAAATTGCCCAGGGACGTTTGGAAAGTTTGCTGAATTTTCAAACAATGGTGAGTGATTTAACGGCTTTGCCAATTGCCAATGCAAGTTTGCTCGACGAAGGAACCGCAGCTGCCGAAGCGATGGCGATGCTTTTCAACCATAAAAATAAAGATCACGATCACATCACTGCAGGAAAGTTATTTGTGGATGAAAAAATATTTGAACAAACCAAAGAGATTTTAATCACAAGAGCAAAACCAGTCGGCATTGAATTGGTTTTTGGAGATTATAAAACGGCAGAATTAGATGAAAAACATTTTGGTGCAATCGTACAATATCCCAACAGCGAAGGAAGCATTGAAGATTACCGCAACTTCATAGAAAAAGTTCATTCAGTGAATGCGCAGGTGATCATGGCAACCGATTTACTTGCTTTGACTTTATTAACCCCTCCCGGGGAATTAGGCGCTGATGTGGCGATTGGTTCTTCTCAGCGTTTCGGCGTACCAATGGGATTTGGCGGACCTCATGCCGCATTTTTTTCTACAAAAGATGACTTTAAAAGAAACATTCCCGGAAGGATCATTGGTGTAAGTATCGATGCGCAAAATAATCGTGCGCTTCGTATGGCTTTGCAAACAAGAGAGCAACATATCCGCAGGGAAAAAGCTACCTCAAACATTTGTACAGCGCAGGCTTTGCTAGCAAATATGGCCGCGATGTATGCGGTTTATCACGGTCCGCAAGGGCTGAAAGAAATTGCCGAAAGAATCACTTTATTAACCGAAACTCTTGCAGAACATTTGGAGGAAAGTGGTTATGAATTAACGAACAAAAATTATTTTGATACCATAAGTTTCAAAATAAATAATCGTGAAAAACTGACTGAAATTTCCCAGGCGCATGAAATGAATTTTCATTTTTCTTCTGACGATCTTGTTACGATTTCTTTGGATGAAACTACCACAAAAAATGATGTGCTCGATATTTTAAGTGTTTTCGATTCTGCCCGCGATATTGATACTTCAGCAGTTACATTTGATAATGAAGCTGATTTGAATAATATTCCTGATTCACTCCAGCGCACTTCTGATTTTTTACAAAACCCGGTTTTTAAAAAGTATCACAGCGAAACATAAATAATGCGTTATTTAAAGACGCTGGAGAATAAAGACCTTTCGCTCCCGAAATCAATGATTGCTTTGGGTTCGTGCACCATGAAGATAAACGCCGCTACAGAACTGATTCCTGTGAGTTGGGCTCATTTCAGCCGCATTCATCCTTTTGCACCTTCATCGCAAACAGAAGGCTATCATTTCATCATAAAAGACCTGGAAAAATTATTATCAACCATTACAGGATTTGCCGCTTGTTCTCTTCAGCCCAACAGCGGAGCGCAGGGAGAATTTGCAGGTTTGATGGCGATAAGAAGATATTTTGAAAGCAAAAATGACACACACAGAAATGTAATTTTGATTCCAATTTCAGCGCATGGAACCAATCCTGCAAGTGCAGTGATGGCCGGCTTTAAAGTAGTGGTTACCAAATGTGATGAGCAGGGAAATATTGATATTGAGGATTTAAAAATCCAGGGAGAAAAAAATAAAGATTCATTGGCAGGTTTGATGGTAACTTATCCATCTACCCACGGCGTTTTCGAAGTAGGTATCAAAGAAATTTGTGACATCGTTCATGAAAACGGCGGATTGGTTTATATGGACGGTGCAAACATGAATGCGCAGGTTGGATTAACCGCACCCGGATTTATTGGAGCTGATGTTTGTCATTTGAATTTGCACAAAACCTTTGCGATTCCGCACGGCGGTGGCGGCCCTGGAATGGGACCGATTTGCGTCAATCAAAAATTAGCGCCTTTCTTACCTGGAAAAAATAATGAAGGAACCGTAAGTGCCGCTCAATATGGCTCTGCAACTATTTTGCTGATCAGTTATGCCTACATAAAAATGCTGGGTGAAAGCGGAATGAAAAAAGCAACAGAATATGCCATTCTGAATGCCAATTACATGAAAGCGCGTTTGAAAAAATATTTCAAAATTCTCTTTACCGGAAAAGCGGGAACATGCGCTCATGAATTTATTGTTGACCTTCGGCCTTTTAAAAACAGCGCCGGAATCGAAGCGGAAGACGTTGCAAAAAGATTGATGGATTATGGCTTTCATGCGCCAACACTGAGCTTCCCGGTTGCAGGAACCATCATGATCGAACCAACAGAAAGCGAAAACAAACAGGAACTCGATAAGTTTTGTGATGCACTAATTTCTATTTATGAAGAAATAAAAAGCGTTGAAAACGGCGAAGCAGACAAGAAAGATAATGTGCTAAAAAATTCACCGCATACTTTATCGGTTGTTACGGCAGACGCGTGGGATCATTCTTATGCGCGCAGCAAAGCCGCATTCCCATTGGATTACGTTAGAGGAAACAAATTCTGGCCGGCAGTGAGCAGGGTGAATAATACTTATGGTGATCGAAATTTGATTTGCACTTGCGAGCCGGTGGAGAGTTATATGGAAGTTGTGGGGTGAATAAAATTGACGGAATAGTAATACAAGGATTCAGAAATTACGGCCACCATTACTGTGGGAACTAACAAACAAAAATTTCTGTTTATTTCTCGGTTTGCTGCAAATCAAAATTATAAGGATGAAAATTAAATTAAGTAGCTGTTTTATTGTTCTTTAAAACTGTAACTTTTCATAAACTCATTTCTAATCTTCTGTAATTAACTTTTCTCATTAAATAGCTTTTTCATTAGTAAAAAATATGTGTGGTATTCGTTACCAAATAGCAATTCTTAAAAATCCGCTAACACTTCATCATGATAAAATCTCTTTCATTCTTTTTATTAGAACTTTGTTTTTCTTTACAAAAAAACGGTGATGGATAAACAACTACGAAGTGAGCAGGAAAAATTCCAGGCAATCTTTCAAAATGCTTCATTAGGTATTCTTGTTATTAATCAAAACGGAAATATTACGCTTGCAAATGATTTTTTAGTAAGGCAGTTTGGATATTCCAACCCGGATGAGTTATCAGGAAAAAAAGTGGAGATCCTGATTCCAAAAAGATTTCATCATCAGCACGTTCACGACCGTGAAATTTACGTGGAACATCCGCAAACGCGGCCGATGGGAATGGGACGGGATCTTTTTGGTGTAAAAAAAGATGGAACAGAAATGCCGCTTGAAATTAGTCTCAGCAGTTATTCCGATGATGAAGAAGTTTTTTCAATTGCGTTTATCAGTGATATCAGTGCAAGGATAGAAGTTCAGAATAAATTGCGCGAACAACGATTAGCACTCGCTGCGATGAATAAGAAGATGGAGGCGTTAAATGAAGAATTGGAAAAAAAAGTCGCCGCACGAACTTCGAAACTGCAGGAAACGATGGAGAAACTCGAAGCTTCAAAAGATGAGCTCTCAAAAGCTTTAAGCAAAGAAAAAGATTTGGGCGAATTAAAAAGCGCGTTTGTGTCAATGGCTTCTCATGAATTCAGAACACCGTTGAGCACCATACTTTCATCAGCTTCTTTATTGGCAAAATATAAATTGACAGAAGAACAACCCAAACGGGATAAGCACGTGCAACGAATCAAATCTTCCGTGATGAATCTCAATAACATTTTGAATGAATTTCTTTCTCTTGGAAAAATTGAAGATGGGAAATTGACCGCTCATCTTTCTGTCTTTAACCTCAAAGAATTGATCACTCAACAGGTAAACGAAATGGCGGAAATATTAAAACCCGGCCAGTATGTAAATTACCAACATTCAGGAAGCACGGACGTGGCTTTGGATGAAGTATTGTTTAAAAATATTCTCATAAATCTTTTATCCAACGCGGTGAAATTTTCAGAAGAAAATAAACCGGTTTTCATTTCTACAACAGTGGAAAACCATTTAATCAAATTTTCTATCAAAGATGAAGGAATTGGTATTTCAACAAAAGACCAGGAGCACTTATTTGAAATATTCTTTCGGGCTACCAATGCGGAAAATATACCGGGAACCGGCCTTGGGCTTCACATTGTAGCTAAATATGTAGAAATGATGCATGGAGAAATAAATATAAAAAGCGGATTGGATAAAGGAACCGAAATAAATTTAATCTTTGCACAATGACAAAAATTTTATTAGTAGAAGACAATAATGAAATCAGGGAGAACACGGGAGAAATTCTTGAGCTGGCTGGATATAAAGTTGCACTTGCTGCTAACGGAAAAGAAGGTTATGAAATTGCAGTGAAAGAAGTGCCTGACCTGATTGTATGTGATATCATGATGCCTGTTTTAGACGGATATGGATTGTTGCACCTGGTAACAAAAAATGAAAGTTTAAAAAGCATCCCATTCATATTTTTAACCGCCAAAACAGAGCGCGGCGATTTCAGAAAAGGAATGGAAATGGGCGCCGATGATTATATCACAAAACCCTTTACCGACCTGGAATTGTTGAATGCAATAGAAAGCCGTTTACAAAAAATTCAATATCAAAAAGAACAGGCAAATGCATCAAAAAGTCTCGATGATTTTTTTGATGAAATAAAAAATGAAAATACACTTGAAAAATTAACCGATACAAAAGTTATCAATCATTATAAAAAAAAGCAACGCATCTATTCAGAAGGCAATCATCCGCACAGTTTATATTACTTAAATTCCGGGAAAATAAGAACTTATAAAATTAATGAGAACGGTAAAGAACTGACGACAAGCCTGTACAATGCCGGTGATTTTTTTGGCTATAACGCGCTTCTTGAAAACTCAGTTTATAAAGAAAATGCAGAGACTTTGGAAGAGAGTGAAATTGGCACGATAGGAAGACAGGACTTTGAAATACTGATCAATAACAACAAAAAAGTCGCTCAAAAATTTATCAAACTCCTTGCACATAATGTTTCTGAAAAAGAAGAACAACTTATTAACCTTGCTTATAATTCACTGCGCAAAAGAGTGGCTGATTCCATCATTACTTTATCAAAAAAATATAAGGAAGAAGGCAATACCGATTTTATCATACACATCTCCAGGGAAGATTTGGCGCACATTGCCGGTACCACAACCGAGTCTTTAATAAGGACTTTGAGCGATTTTAAAAGTGAAAAGCTAATAGAAGCTGAAGCGGGATATGTAAAGGTTCTCAATGAAAAGAAATTGCTGCAAATGTTGAATTAATACGTTAGAAATGTTGCAGCATTTGTTCGTTAAATTCTTTTGAAAGAATCAAAAATTGATTTTCAAACTTTGAAATATCTTTCTGCAACTTATTGTGAAGTGCATTTATCTTTTTACGCAAATGCAATTTATTTTCTGCCAGATCTTTATAGTACTGAACTTCAGGAATTAATTTTTTCAGCCACTCATCTTTAAGCAACAATTCGTTTTGAAAATATTCTGCTTTTTGCAAAAAAACATTTCCATCATCAGCATCTACCATGTCGCTCAGGCGGTATTTTAACAAAGCACTTTCCTGCCGGAAAAGCTCCAGCTTGTTAGTCCATTGCTGATAGTCATTATCAATATCTTTCATAATCCCCATCATGGTTTTTGCTTTTCAGATTTTTATAAAGAGAGCAAACAAAATTCTACAAAAAACAAGTTCCCAAAAATGAGCAACGGCAGTGTGAAAGATGATTCTAATCATAGCTAAAAGAAAATAAAATTTTCGGGCTATTTTCTTTTAAACCTACGTCCCTATTGCCGCTTGTGGAATTTCAATTAAAAGAAAAAAATAAAAATAATAAAAGTACTTTAATACTTTTATTCGAAAATAGTTTTACCTTTGTCTTCATTTATTTATTTTAAAAACACATTTAAAAACATGGAAACAACGCTGGAAAATGAAAATATTCTGAATGTTACCTCAATAGAACCAAGGTTCAAGCATTCAACCATTTTTGAAAGGTTTGATGAATTGATTTCAGGAGAAAGCCTGATTCTTCATAATGACCACGATCCCAAACCGCTTTATTATGAACTCTCAGCAAAACGAGGCGACATTTTTACCTGGGAATATCTGCAGCAGGGACCAGAAGTTTGGCAAGTAAAAATCACTATAAAGAAAGAAGCATCAGATGAAAATATTCTGGATGCGACTTTATTACATCCTGCCATAAAACATGCTACTATTTTCAATCGTTTTGATTCCTTAAAGCCAGGAGAGAGTTTCATTTTGCAGAATGACCATGACCCACGGCCGCTTCGTTTTCAATTAGAAAATATTCATGGAAACACTTTCGGATGGGAATATTTAGAACAAGGACCGGAAATATTCAAAATAAAAATCACCAAAAACAATTTAGAGGAAGTGAAAGAAGAAAAGAAAGGAAATGGCACAGAAAATATTTTGAACGTTACAGAAATTGAACCTAAACTAAAACACCCAACGATTTTTACAAGATTTGACGCACTAAAAGCAGGAGAAAGCTTAACGATTCTTAATGATCACGATCCAAAACCGTTGTATTATCAATTGCTCGGTGAAAGAGGAAATATTTTTACCTGGGAATACCAGGAACAAGGCCCCAAATTGTGGCGTATAAAAATTTCCAAAAGGCCGGAAGGAGTTGCTGATGAAACACTCGGAGAAATTGCTGCAAAGGATTTAAGAAAAGCAGAAGTGTTTAAAAAATATGGTTTGGACTTTTGTTGTGGCGGAAAGAAAACAGTCAAAGAAGCTTGTGCTGAAAAAGGAATTGATGTAACTAAAGTGGAACAGGAATTACAAAACAGCGATAAAACTTCATTTACTGCACGGCCGTTGCCCTATAATGATTGGAACCTTGATTTTCTGGCAGATTACATTGTAAACACCCATCACAGCTACGTGAAAAAAACAATTCCTGATCTGCGTGTATATGCTGAAAAAGTTGCCAAAGTTCATGGCGCTCATCACCCTGAATTATTACAAATTAATAAGCTTGCCCAGGAAGTTTGCGATGAAATGTCTTCGCATATGGTGAAAGAAGAAACCGTTTTATTTCCTTATGTAAAACAATTGGTTGCATCAAAAAATGCCGGAAATGGTGCTGTGAAATTTGGTAACCTTGATTCAGTTGAAACACCGGTGAACATGATGGAAATGGAACATGAAGTAGTCGGAAATAATATGGATGAGATCAGGAAAATAAGTAACAATTATGCTTTGCCTGAAGACGCTTGTGCAAGCTATTCATATTTATTTAAAACCCTCGATGAATTTGAAAATGATTTACACATTCATGTTCATCTCGAAAATAATATCCTTTTTCCGAAAGCAATAGAGTTGGAAAAGAATTAAAGAAGTTTACTGAAACCACCTAAATTACCAAACGGCAACGGGCTTTGAACAATTTTTTTTGAATGTTGAGATGCTTTTTGAAAATCAAATGCCCATTGTTTCTGCTTTTAGATTTGAATGCAAAGAATATAAACGCATTAAAACCTGAATTATGAAAAAGATATTATTCGTTTTGCTAAGCAGCACTTTTCTTCTTGCCTGCAATCAAAACTCTCAACCAAAGGATTTGCATGAGCAGGAAGCGAATGAAAATATGCATGATACCACCCTGACATTAAATAATGGTGCAAAATGGAAAGCGGATTCCATTACCAATCACAATGTGGCAAACCTGAAAACGATTGCGGATAATTTCAGAATAAAACCATTCCCGACAGTTGGGGAATATCAGCTATTGAGCGTCGATTTATCAAACGGATTGAATACGATGATACAACAATGCAAAATGACCGGTCCTGATCATGAAGCGCTGCATCACTGGCTGGAGCCAATTTTGAACGATACTAAAGAATTGAAAAACGTGAAGGATACAGCGGCCGGAAGGTCAATTTTTAGATCTTTAGATAAAAAAATTGATAGTTATAAGACTTATTTTGAATAAACATGATTATAAACGCCAATACAAAAATTTCAAAAGTTTTAAAAGAAAATGCTGCAGCACTCGAAGCGATCATCAGCATTAATCCAAAATTTGAAAAACTGCGCAATCCTTTATTGAGAAAGCTGATGGCAGCCAGAACCAGTATCGGAATGGCAGCGAAAATTGCCGGCTTTGACGTAGAAAAATTTTATGAGAAACTAAAGCCACTTGGCTTTGATATTGACACAGAAAATCAGTTGGAAAACAATCAGGAAAAACTAAAACTACCTGCTTTTTTTAATACCCTGAAACCCGGGCAAATTGTTGATTTTGATGTGCGCCCGATAATTGATGCAGGCGAAGATCCGCTTTCATTAATAGTGGATAGAGTGAAGAAGATCCCAAAGGGCGGCGCACTCAAAATCATCAACAGTTTTGAACCAACTCCATTAATTTCGTTATTGAAGAAACAAGGATTTGAATCTTATGTTGATCAGGTCGATGAAAATATAATAGAAACTTATTTTTACAAAACCAGCGATACGGCGATAAAAATAAATGACCCGGAAAAAAATGACGAAGGCTGGGACGAATTGTTGCAAAAATTTAAAGAAAAAATTCAAACAGTTGATGTACGTCATTTAGAAATGCCGCAACCAATGATGATCATTCTTGAAGCGATAGAAAAATTGCCGGATGACCATGCGTTGTTTGTTTATCATAAAAGAATTCCTGTTTTTTTATTGCCTGAATTAAAAGAAAGAAAATTTGATTATCGTATAAAAGAAGAAGGGCCAAACGAAGTGCGGCTGTTGATTTTTAAAGATTAAAATGTTTCCTGGAACTGCAAATACCGGCCTTGCAAAAAATACTTCTTATAAAGTTGTGTTGCCATTTTATTTGTATGCAGGAATTTCTTTTTTAATTGCTACGTTGTTATTGATTTTTTCTACTCCTGCATTTTTGCAACATTATTTTCATCCACATACACTTGCGATCACACATGTAATGGCGCTGGGTTGGGGCACGATGATGATTCTTGGCGCCAGTCATCAATTGGTGCCGGTTTTAATCGAAGGAAAATTGTACAGCAATACATTGGCGTATCTTTCTTTCGCATTTGCCGGAGTTGGAATTCCACTTTTGGTAATAGGCTTTTATAAGTTTGATTTTGGCTGGCCTGCTCAAACCGGAGCGATAATGATCAATGCGGCGATCTTGCTTTATCTGGTAAATATTGGGGTCAGCATGGCAAAAAGTAAAAAGGAAAATGTGCATGCAGTTTTTGTTTTCACTGCCACACTTTGGTTGATCATTACCACAATTGTCGGACTTTTTTTGATTTATAATTTCACCTACAACATTTTATCAAAAGATTCTTTATCCTATCTTCCGCTACATGCACATTTGGGAATTATTGGCTGGTTTTTGCTATTGGTTATCGGTGTTGGGTCGCGATTGATCCCTTTATTTCTCATTTCTAAATACCACAATGACAATTTGCTTTGGTGGATCTTTGCCTTGATCAATTTTGCATTGGTCAGTTTTATCATTTTCTTTTTATACATTAAAATTGCATGGCTTTATTTTTTGCCATTATTCGCTGTTACAGCAGCAATATTTATGTTTGGATATTATTCTTATCATGCTTTCTACGAAAGGATTCGTAGAAAAGTAGATTATCAGGTAAAAATTTCTTTGCTGTCTGTATTGATGATGTTGTTGCCATTGTTTTTTTTATTAATCATTATTTTATGGCTATTAATTTCTACCAGTAATTACAGTGTGATTCTTACTTATGGATTCTGTATTTTCTTTGGATGGATCACGGCAATTATTTTTGGAATGACTTTTAAAACCTTGCCTTTTATCGTATGGAATAAAGTGTATCATGATAAAGCGGGCCTTGGAAAAACCCCGAATCCAAAAGAATTATTCAGTGACAAAATATTCGCGGGAATGGCCATCTGTTATCTGACCGGATTCGTTTTATTTGCAGCCGGAATTCTTGTTTCCAACCTGATTATTTTGAAGATTGCTTCAATACTTTTATTGATGACCGCCATTTTATATAATGGAAATGTTTGGAAAGCAATCACGCATAAACCCAAAAAATTATGAATGCAATTACCAATGACGAAGCAAAATTAGACCTGGCGCTGGGCGCTTTAAAGTTTGTAGATGACCCCGAAATCGGATTGAATGTAGTGGATCTGGGATTAATTTACCAGATTGATTTTGATGAAAATAATAAGAAATTATTTTGTTCACATTCCTTAACGACCCAGTTCTGCCCAATGGGGGAAACAATAAACAGTGGCATCACAAATGCACTGGAACAAACGTTTCCTGATTACGAAGTGGAAACAAAAATTACATTTGATCCACCATGGAACTCTTCGAAAATCTCAGAAGAAGGACGTGAATTTTTAAACATGTAAATATGTTAAGCAAAACCTGTAAAACCGCTATAAAAGCTGTGATTTATCTCTGTTCAAAATTTGATACCAAAGGAAACGCCGGCATCAAAGAAATTGCGGAGTTTATTGATGCTAGTGAACATACCGTAGGAAAAATTTTACAAACCTTAGTAAGGCAAAACGTAATAAAAAGCATGAAAGGCCCAAGCGGCGGCTTTTACATTTCTGAAGAGCAAAAAAAGCAACCAATCATAAATATTGTAGAAGCGATTGATGGAAAACAAATCTTTGTAAGTTGTGGGTTGGGCCTTAGCCAATGCTCGGCAAAACATCCATGTCCGATTCATGATGAGTATAAAAAAGTGCGCGAGCAGATGGAAAAATTATTCCGCGAAAAGAATGTACAAAATTTGTGTGAGCCGGTTAGTAATGGGCTGGCTTATTTGTTGGGTTGAAACTTTGAATATTGATTCTTGAATATAATTAGCTAATCTTAATATCCAACAAACTAATAAATAATTCCAATTTCTGTTTTTGTTTCTTACATAAAACCATAATCTAAAACGCGGCGTAAATATTTTCTATTCTGAAAGATCCAGGTAACTTCATAGCTTCCTGTATTGTCTTTGCAAAAAAGATAGAGATATACAACTTGCCGGTCTTTTGATATATAAACCGCGTCAGTCGTGCGTTCTACGCCTTTATCAACGTAGGTAAAATTCAAATTGAAAAGGTCATCATACGCTGCAGGAGGAATAGCAACTGTATCGCGATCAATGATCATACTAACTTCGCTGATTCTCGTCTTTGGTGTCTTTAAATAATTGCCGTAATATGGTTTTCGATCAATTCTCACCAGATATTTTTCATCAAAGGAAAGCTTGTGTTTCGATGGATCGAAAAGAGCTATTTTTACTTTCGCCTTAATTCCGTCTCCGTCAAAAACGATCGAATCATCCCCCAAAGAAGAATAAGTGATTTTTTTCAACGGCGTTAAACCCACGCTTTCACCGATACCCGATAAAGTAAAAGTCGCGAGGTCAGCTCGCATTTGCGGAATATGAAACCTTGCAAACGATTCGGTTTTTCTTCTCGCATCTGGCAAATCTTCCTGCGCCTTACAAAAGGTGGAAAATAGATTTGCTAAAAAAAAGAACGTAAATGTTTTTAATAATTTTTGCATGGGGTAAGCTTTGAACTTTCAACAACAAGCGACTATTCTTTCACTTGCGGATATCCTTTCGCAATCCAATCTGTTTTAATGTTGTGCGGGAGATCAAGCAAATGATAATTGGTGAATTTCATTTGCTTAAGTAACGCAATTGCCGGGCGCACATTTGGACAATGGTCAAAAGGGCAGCAACCACAATAAATAACGATATTGCTGTTGCGCGGTAGATTGTTGATGGAATCTTTAAATTTAGCAAGATTTTTTTCATCGTTGGTCATTCCGATATCTATGGAATGAGGAATCACCACGCCGGGGCCGACGCAATATATCAGCGGCAGGTCTTTGTTCGATTCAATTGTTTTCGCCAGAGCGGCTGGTTCTATTAATTGCTCAGGAGTCCAGTTTACTGGTTTCTGGGCACTGCATTGCTGAAAACTAAAAAAGGTAATTGCCAGGATAAAATAAAAGAAAGTTTTTTTCATAAAGTCGTTTTTTCAAAAATAAAAAGAAAATAAACTTTAGTAAGATTATTAACTTTTAATTTATTAATAAAAATATCCTACTTCATCACCGTTGTATCCAAAACAACACGCGCGTTTTCTTTATCATTTTTTGCTTTCTTTTTAAAAAATCCGCGAAGTAAAAAATTGTGTTGTACAGCTTCCAGGTCTTCATCTAATTTTTTGCTTGCTGCCTGTAAATTCTGAAAAGTATTTTTCAATGATGTGGCGGTTTTTTCATCATGCAAAAACATGCCGGCGGGAGCGTTTTTATTGTTCAGCCCCTGGTTCAGATTGACGGTTGCAGAATCCAGATTACCCAAGATCTGCTTTGATTGATCAGCCACATTTTGCAGCTGTGAAACCGTTGCGCGCAATCTGCTAAAAATTACCGTATCCGTTACCAGATCGTTTGCGAGGCCTCCTTTTTCATTCAGTTTGGCAGTATAATTGGAAACATTTGCTGTAAGTTTTTCAAGATTTGCTGTCGTTTTGTTTAGAACAATGACCGTGTTATTCAATTGATTTGCAAATGTTTCGTCCGTTAGCAATTTTCCAATAGAGCCTTTTCCTGCTACCAGGTTATTGCTCAGCGTTTTAAAATTGGCAGTTATCGCCAGCAAGTTGTCATTATTCTTTGCAAGCGTATTCATCATTTCATCGGTACTTAATAATTTATCGTTGTTCAACATATCGCCATCTTCAATTGGTGGCGCTTTGGATGTACCGCCATAAATTTCTACTATTTTATTCCCGATTAATCCATCGGTACTCAGTCTTGCTTTTGCATTTTTGTGGATAAAGGGAAGCGAATGTTCTTCAATATTCATATCCACTTCTACCCTTTCATTTCCTATCAGCGTTACTTTTTTGATCGTTCCCACTTTTACTCCCGAAAACCAAACATTGTTTCCTTTCTGCAAACCGTTCACATTATCGAAATAGGATTTGATGGTAACTGAATTTCCAAAAGCTTTTTTCTGTGAACCAAGCGTCAGCACGGTCCAGATAAAAATGGCCAGTCCGAGGAAGATAAATATTCCCACAATGACCGCTCTTCTGTTTCCTGTTGATCTCATAACTATTTAATAAAATTGTATTTATAAAAATTTTGAATTCTTTCATCATCGCTGCTAAACACTTCATCAAAAGTACCTTGCTTTATAAACTTTCCGTCAAATAACATGGCTACTTTATCACCGGTTGTTTTCGCGCAAGTCAGGTCGTGCGTAATAATGATGGAAGTGGTATTAAATTCCTGTTTCACCAGGTTGATCAAGTTATTTATTTCAATACTCGTTATCGGATCCAGGCCTGACGTGGGTTCATCATACAACATGATCATCGGACGCAGAATTAAAGTACGCGCAATACCAATTCTTTTTCTTTGTCCGCCCGATAATTCCGACGGCATTTGATTCATCGTCTGCAATAATCCTACCGCATCCAAAACCCTTTCTATTTGTTGATTCACTTCTTTTTTTGATAAATGTTTTGAATGGCGAACCAATGGGAAAGCGAGGTTTTCCTTTACGGTCATACTGTCGTACAATGCACTACTCTGAAAAGAAAACCCGATTTGTAAACGAAGCTGTTGCAATTCTTTCTCATTTAATAATTCCACCTCTTTTCCAAGAACATTTACACTTCCCTGGTCTGGTTTTAATAATCCGCAAATGATTTTTATCAAAACAGATTTACCGGTTCCGGATCTTCCTAAAACCACCACATTTTCTTTATTTTTTACCTCCAGATTTACCCCGCGCAATACATGTTTTTCACCAAAAGATTTATACAAATCCATAATCGAAATCACATTTTCAAACTCATCCATATTTTCATTTTTCATTTCCATTACCACGGTCTTAAACTATTTGTGATCTGTACAATAAGAATCTCTTCTATAAAAATTAAAAACATAGAAAGTACCACGGATAAATTCGCTGCTTTTCCAACGCCTGCTGTTCCGTTTTTCGCATGAAAACCTTTGTAACAGCCAACAATTCCAATCGTAAATCCATACACGATACTTTTGAAAAGCGAGGAAAAAATATCGAGGAAGGATATTTTATCAAACGCCTGTTGAAAGAAAGTGATAAAGCTGGTCATTTCATTTTGATGCACATTCAGAAAAGCCCCCATCATTGCCACAAAACCTGTGTAACACATCAATAAAGGAATCATTAATGTCGTAGCAAGAACACGGCTTACTACCAGAAATTTAAACGGATTTACTGCCGAAACTTCCATTGCATCAATTTGCTCTGTCACCTTCATTGAGCCAAGTTCCGCTGCAATGTTAGATCCAACTTTTCCGGCGCATATAAGAGCAGTTACCAACGGCGCAAGGGCACGGATAATTGCAATGGCAACCAAACTGGGTAACCAGGAAGTAGCGCCAAATTCTGAAAGTGAAGGACGTGATTGCTTCGTAAAAACCAGGCCGGTAATAAAGCCGGTAAGCGTGATTAAGAAAAGAGATTTATACCCAACTTCATAGCATTGTTTAATAACTTCTTTAACCTCATAAGGCGGCTTAAAAACTTCTTTAAAAAAACGTATTACAAACTGAAAAGCATCGTATAGGTTAATAAAAAAAGTATCTATTTTTTTCGAAATAAATTTTCTTTCAACCGGTTTCAGATTCATCATGCTACTAATGCTTTTATTTTATTACAAAGCAAAGATGACACCTGAAATTTTAAATTCAACATTTTTATTAAAAAGAAAAACAGGAAGGTGGCTTATTTGTCCGTTTGCTGTTTATTTTAATTTTCCGTTTTATCTGAATAAAAATGCTGTTGAATTAAAAAAATCTTATTTTCAATAAAAATTTTAACGCCATGACACTCATCGGATTCCTCATACTTTTATTGATTGCCGCAATATGTGGCGGTATTGGCCAATCCCTCGCCGGTTATGACCTTGGCGGATGTTTAGTCTCTATTATTGTCGGATTTATCGGTGCATATATCGGGCTGTGGATTGCCGGCAGAATGGGCCTGCCCGATTTTTTTACGATAAATGTTGAAGGCAAACCTTTTCCGATCATTTGGGCAATAATTGGCTCGGCAATATTTACATTTATTGTTGCTTTGCTGCGCAGGGCTTTTACCGGCAGGGCGTAAATTATTTTTCTTCCGTCGCTTTATCAAATCCAAGCACTACCGAATTGATGCAATAACGCAAACCTGTCGGCGCCGGGCCGTCTTCGAAAACATGGCCGAGATGAGAATGACATCTACCACATTCCACTTCTGTACGTTTCATTCCATAAGAATTATCGGGAAGATAAATGAGACTGTCTTTACTGATTGGCTCAAAAAAACTTGGCCATCCACAACTGCTGTTGAATTTTCCATTGCTGCGAAAAAGCGGGTTACCACAAACGGCGCAATAATAAGTTCCAACTTCATTATGTTGATAAAATTTCCCTGTTCCCGGTCTTTCTGTTCCTTTTTGCCGCGCAATATGATAGACATCCTGCGGCAATATTTTCTTCCATTCTTCATTGCTTATTTCCTGCGGATTTTTATTTTCTTTTAAAAAACCGGCTCTTTTTTCTTCTGTATCCATTTTGTTTACTTTTAATTTTATTCAAGAAAAACGATTCGTGTAAAATTAAACAATCGAAAATGGATGATTTGCTAAAAAATATTCGTTTTTATTGCATAATCACCGATTTTTAATTTTCATCAAGTATATTTGAGGCTCACAAGGACTTTAAAAAACTGATGTTCAATCTTATTTTATTTGGCCCTCCGGGCAGCGGAAAAGGAACGCAGTCAGAAAAACTGATTGCGAAATATCATCTCAGGCACCTATCAACAGGTGATTTATTACGAAGCGAAATTTCACGAAAAACACCATTGGGAATCGAAGCAAAAAAACTCATGGACAAAGGCAACCTGGTGCCTGATGAGGTAGTGATTGGAATGATCAATGATGCCGTGGATATGAATATGGAATCAGCAGGTTTTTTATTTGATGGTTTTCCGCGCACCGCTGTTCAGGCAGAGGAACTAGACAATTTATTAGCCAGGAAACATACCTGCATTGATGTAATGATTGCATTGGAAGTAAGCGAAGATGAACTGATAAAACGGTTATTAAAACGTGGTGAAACCAGCGGCCGTTCTGATGATACGAACGAGATCGTTATCAGGGCACGAATTGCTGAATATCATAAAAAAACTGCTACCGTAGCGGATCATTACCGAAAAGCTCAGAAAGTGGTGTTGATAAAGGGTGAGGGAACGGTAGATGAAATATTTGGACGCCTGTCTGCAGAAATAGATCATTTGATGAAAGTGGATAACTGCTGAAAACGAATTGATTTATCATAAAGTTTTCCGGTTGCTGTGCCTGCCTTTTGCCTGTTAAATTTTTCTTTTTCCGGCTACATTTTCTTTTTGATTTTGTTGCTCTGAAGAACAAGTGGCTTCGGAATAATTTCCTTAAATTTGTCTCTTTTGATTATGGACAAATTCATTGTTTCTGCACGTAAATACCGGCCCCAAAATTTCAGTACGGTTGTGGGCCAATCGCACATTACCACTACTTTAAAAAACGCAATAAAGAATAATCAGCTTGCCCATGCATTTTTGTTTTGCGGGCCTCGTGGTGTTGGCAAAACAACATGTGCGCGCATTCTTGCAAAAACGATTAACTGTGAAAACAGAACTGCGGACGGCGAAGCATGTAATGTTTGTAATTCCTGCATTTCTTTTGATAATGGAAGCTCACTGAATATTCATGAACTGGATGCTGCCAGCAATAACTCAGTAGATGACATTCGAGCTTTGGTTGACCAGGTTCGCTTTGCGCCACAGGCTGGAAAATACAAAGTGTATATTGTGGATGAAGTTCACATGTTAAGCGCTTCAGCATTTAACGCATTTCTAAAAACACTGGAAGAACCACCTCCATTTGCCATTTTCATTTTAGCTACAACGGAAAAGCATAAAATACTTCCAACGATTTTATCGCGCTGTCAAATATTTGATTTTAAAAGAATTACCAACAACGATACAGTAGAACATCTTAATGAAATCTGCGAAAAAGAACATATAAAGGCGGACAAAACCGCGCTTCATATTATTGCGCAAAAAAGCGAAGGATGTCTTAGAGATTCGTTGAGTATTTTAGATAAAATTGTCAGTTTTACGAATGGTGAATTGACATATTCAAACACGCTGGAACATTTGAATATCCTGGATGAAGATTATTATTTCCGCTTGATAGAAGCAATGCAAAATCAAAATGCCGGTGATGCGATTTTGTTGTATGACGAAATAAACCGCAAAGGTTTTGAAGGTGATCTGGTGTTAAATGGATTTGCAGAATTCTTAAGAAATTTATTGGTAAGCAAAGACCCGAAAGTGGCAGTTTTACTGGAAGTTTCAGAAGGATTTAAACAAAGATATCTCGAAGCGGCTTCCAAAATAAATGATTCATGGTTGCTGAGTGCATTAAATATTTTAAGTGAATCTGAAATCAATTATCGTCTTGCAAAAAATAAAAGATTGCACGTTGAACTTACTTTTATAAAACTTTCTTATCTGAACCAGGCGCTAAACCTCGTAAATGATAACGGCCAGTTATCAAAAAAAAAACAGCTTGAAAGCGTAAGGCCTGTTTCGTTTAAAATCATTTCTCCTGTTGCTGTAAATCCGATAAAAAAAGAACCGGTTTTGGCAAAAACAAAAAAGCCGGAAACTTCTTTAAAAAACAACCAAGCAAAACTGACAATAGAAAAAGACGTTTTAAAGCCTGAGACGCCAAAAGCAGCGCCAGATCATACTTACGTAGCGCATACCATGTCGAAAACAAAATTTAATAAGCTCAGTTCTTTAGAGAAAATAAGAGAAAAAGTAGCGCTTGAAAATAAGAATAACCATGTAGTTGAATTGAATGAGGAAGAGCTGTACATCGCCTGGGGATTGTATATTGAGAAACTGATCAATAGTAATAAAAAGCCAATTGTCTCTAATTTTAAATCTGCAAAATTGAAAATTGCGGATGAAAATTGTATTGAAATAATTACTGAAACTAATCTGCAACAAAAATTTATTGAAGCCGAAAGAGGAGATTTAATTGAGCATCTTCAATCTCATTTTAACAACCGTTATCTTACCTATACCTTGAAGGTTGTAGAAAGTGAAAATTCAAATGATGCCAGGGAAGAAGTACTTACAACTAAACAACAGTACTTAAGAATCATTGAAGAATATCCATTGGTAAAGCAATTGAAAGATCAGCTGGGAATGGAACTGGATTGGTAGTTTTTGGTTGAAGGTTGATGGTTGAAGGTTCAAGGTCGAAGGCTACAGCAAATCAATAAATAAACGGAATTCTTTTTTTCATTCCTTTGCGCAGAAAAAATCTTATTAAATTATGTGGCAGCGCCTTGCAAAGTTTGTATTAAAAAACCGGATTCTTCTTCTGATAATTCTCTTTCTGTGCACTGCGGTGATGGCTTTTTTTGCAAGCAAAATAAAACTCAGTTATGAGTTTTCAAAAGCGATTCCTACCGATAATCCTAAGTACCAGGATTACCTTTCTTTCAAAGAAAAATTTGGCGATGATGGAAATGTTTTGGTGATCGGTGTTCAATCAAATAATTTTTTTGAATTAAAAAATTTCCAGGCGTTCAGCAAATTAAACAGCGATTTAAAAAGCGTACCTTTTGTGGAAGACGTGTTGAGCGTTGCAAATGCTGTTGATCTGCTAAAAGATACTGCCTCAAAAGAATTAGACGCCATTCCGGTTTTCCCAAAAGATATAAAATCGCAGCAGCAAATCGACAGCAGTTTAAAGGTTTTTTATTCGCTTCCCTTTTACAAATCACTTTTATATAATCCGGCTACCAATTCGTATTTATTGGTGGTAAGAATTAATAAAGACATTCTGAATTCCAAAGGAAGAACAAAAGTGATTAATGATATTATTGACCGGACGAATAAGTATACTGCATCAACAAAAATCGCAACACACATCAGTGGTTTGCCTTTGATTCGCACACAGGTTGCTGATAGGATTGCGCGCGAAATGAAATGGTTTATCATTGGTTCCCTTGTGCTTTCTGCGCTCATATTATTGTTGATGTTTCGTTCAGTAAAGACAACACTTTTATCATTACTTGTTGTTATCACCGGTGTTATCTGGAGTGTGGGAATGATGTATTTGTTTGGTTATAAAATCACCTTGTTGACTGCTTTGATTCCTCCGTTAATTGTTGTTATTGGCATTCCAAATTGTATTTATTTTTTGAATAAATATCATTCAACTTATAAAAAAACGGCAAATAAAGAGCAGTCATTAATAGACATGGTGAGCAGGATGGGAGTCGTTACGCTTTTCTGTAACCTAACGGCAGCAATAGGTTTCGCCGTTTTTTCTTTAACACACAGCGCAATTTTGCAAGAGTTTGGAGAAGTTGCAGGCCTTGGCATCATGTTAATTTTTGTGATCTCATTTATTTTACTTCCTTCTGTTTTGAGTTTTATGAGTCCACCGGAACAAAGGCAATTAAAATATTTAGATGTCAAAATTTTTACAAACATTTTATTGAAAATTGAACGCTGGGTTTTTAATCATAAAAAAATCGTTTATGCATGTACGGTATTGGTCGTTATTTTTTCAGTGTTTGGAATTTTTAAATTAAAAACAGAAGGCTTTATTGTAGATGATTTACCCAAAACAGATAAGATATATACCGATCTGAAATTTTTCGAAAAGAATTTTAAAGGCGTGATGCCATTGGAAATTGTAATTGACACAAAAAGAAGATATGGCCTTGTGGGTGCCCGCATTTTACCGGTTTTGTTAAAGATGGATTCCCTTTCGTCTTACATAAAAAAGCAACCTAAAATGAGCCGGCCGCTTTCCATTGTGCAGGGAATTAAATTTGTAAAACAAGGATTTTATGAAGGTGATTCTTTAAATTATGCCTTACCAAATCAGTTTGATATTGCTTTTATCGGAGATTATCTTCGTCCCCAAAAGGACAGCCGTTCAAAAAATAATCTTTCAAAATTGCTGACGAGTTTCATTGATACGGCAAGAGAAAGGACGCGAATGAGCGTCAATATGGCTGATGTTGGTACAGAAAAACTTCCGGTTATTTTAAACAATCTGAGAAAAGAAACCGATCATATTTTTGACACTTCAAAATATAAAATAACCTTCACCGGTTCTACGATTACTTTTTTAGAAGGAAGCCGATACATTATCAATGGATTGAAAGAAAGCCTGCTTTGGGCATTTTTATTTATCGCGCTTTGCATGTTGTATTTGTTTAAATCGGTTCGCATTTTAATTTGCTCATTAATACCAAACGTGATTCCATTAGTGGTAACTGCAGGAATTATGGGCTGGGCAGATGTAAGATTGAAACCTTCTACTGTATTAATTTTCAGCGTTGCGCTTGGAATTGCAATTGATGTCACGATCCGGTTTTTAGTAAATTATAAACAGGAACTTCCTTTAAATAATTCCGAAGTAAAGAAAACGGTTTCCGAAACGATCAAACACACCGGGCTTAGCATTATTTATACTTCATTAGTTTTAATTGCGGGTTTTATTATTTTCTGTTTTAGTGGTTTTGGTGGCACGCAATCGCTTGGCTGGCTTACGTCCATTACTTTATTTGTAGCTACGCTTACCAATTTAATTTTACTCCCTGTCTTACTGTTGGATACGACAAGAAAAAAATCATAGATGGCTTTTTTGTTGCATCCCTTAAAAAAAAAATTGAAAAATTTACAGTAAACCAGTAAATATTTGAACTTTCTCTTTTTATTTTTTCTGTAGAATAAATTCCTCAATTCGAATGTTTCAACTTTAATCAATATGGTGATAGCGTAGTTTTCAAGCTGTTTAAAAAAAGGCACAGATTTTCAGGTTATCTTTTTCTCACCATAAAATAATCAATATGAGGCCAATCTGGACAGGCGCCATAGGCTTTGGATTAGTAAATATTCCTGTAAAAATTTACAGCGCCACAGAAACAAGTAATCTTGATCTGGATATGCTTGATAAAAAAGATCATGCACATATAAAGTATCAGCGTGTGAACGAAAATACGGGCAAAGAAGTGCCTTGGGGAAATATTGTAAAAGGCTACAAAATTGATAATGAATATGTAGTTCTTGACGAAAAAGATTTTGAAGCAGTAGCTGCAGAAAAAACAAAAACTATTTCAATTTCTGATTTTGTAAAAGAAGATGAAATCAGCAGTCTTTATTACGAAACACCTTATTACCTGGAGCCTGACAAATCCGGAACAAGGCCTTATGCCTTATTGCTGGAAGCATTGAAAAAGACAAAAAAAGTGGGCGTCTCTACTTTTGTAATGCGCAATAAAGAAGCGCTCGCAATTTTGCGGCCGGATAATAATGTGATCGTTTTAAACAAAATAAGATTTGCACAGGAAATAAGAGATCCGAATCAATTAAATCTTCCTAAAAATACAGACGTAAAACCCGCTGAATTGAAAATGGCGATTACGTTAATTGACCAGCTTACCGGGAAGTTTGATATTTCAAAATATAAAGACAATTATAACGATGAATTATTGAAGATCATCGAAGCAAAGGCGAAGGGCAAGAAGATCAAAGCGCCTGAAATGAAAGTAGTTCATGGCGGCACAAAAGATCTGATGGAGCAATTGAAAGCAAGCCTTGAAGTAAAACGTAAAAAATCTGCATAATGGCATTAACACTTTATAATAAGAAAAGAAATTTTAAAGAAACCTCTGAACCGGCGGGCAAAGTAAAAGGATCTGAATCTGAATTGATCTTTGTGGTGCAGCGGCACAAAGCGTCGCGTTTACATTATGATTTCAGACTGGAACTTGATAGTGTTTTGAAAAGCTGGGCCGTACCAAAAGGACCGTCTATGAATCCGAAAGACAAAAGGCTGGCCATGATGGTTGAAGATCATCCTTATGATTATAAAGATTTTGCAGGTACGATTCCTGAAGGAAATTATGGCGCCGGCATTGTAGAAATATGGGACAGCGGTACTTATGCAGACCTGGAAAATTCTCCAAGAGAAATCGCAGAAAAAAATCTTCGCGCAGGCCTTAAATCGGGTGATTTCAAATTTCAGTTATTTGGAAAAAAACTAAAAGGTGAATTTGTTTTGGTGAAATTAAAAGGAAAAGAAGACAATAGTTGGTTGCTGATAAAACATCATGATAAGTATGCCCTAGATACCGAATATAACAGTGAAGAACAGACGAAAAAAGATTCTCCGATAAATAAATGGCTTGAAGCAAATAGGAAACCCGCTAAAAAGACAGCAAAATCAAGTTAATCAGCAGATATTTTTTCGCTGCAATTGTTTTAAAAACACACAAAGCGATGAAAATAAAGATCGGAAATTGCGCTTATTTCTTTCTTTGCTGAAAACGCAATTCTTCTCTTTTTGTATTCATTAATCCCCGTGAATTCGTGTAATCCGAAGTTTCGGATGGTGGCAGAAATAAAAATCATTTTACTTTTTTAAACATAATGATGTAACCACAAATCCCTTTTTTCTTCTTTTTGTTTAGCTGAACGGGCTTGACAATATGATATTCTGTGAACTGAGGAATGTAAGAAAAGCTGATCACGTTGCTTTCCATTCCATCTCCATAGTGTTTTTGATAAACTACCTGTTTTTCATTATAATCATACATTCTCACCTCATAAAGTTTGGAAGAAAGATCCCCAATAAACGCAAACTGGTACCACGTCCCTTGTGTAAGCGGCACAATTACCGGCATTTCATAGCCGCTTTCCATGGTCATCGTCGCGTCTCTTACAACAATAAATCCATGGTTTGCCATTTCTTTTTTTATACTATCTGCCTGCCACTTCATCGTTGAATCAAAACAGGAAACCTGCCGGATCACATCCTGCCCTTTAATTAGAGGACTGACAAACATGAATAGTAAAAAAATCAGCAGATGATTTTTCAAGGTTTTTGAATTTTGAATTAGGATAAATTTCTCAAATTATTTTTGAGAAATTATTGTTTGAAGAGATTCTTTGCAATGTCTGTTTGCAAAAAAAATCCCGGGAAACAATAGAAAAACGAAAGATGGATTCGTATATTGTTTTGGATTGATAGAAAGAAATAAAATTTTTTGGTAATCATTCAAGAAAACCAAAAAATTACATCAGTAAAGCTTGTTTGTATTCAATTTTCAAGCCTGACCTTTTACGCTTGTTCAGCCAACCATCCATTATAGTATGCGCAAACGGATTTCATCAGGCAAATTTCACATTTCGGCTGCGGCCTGCAGATTTCTCTTCCAAGAAATGACATGGCCATTCCCGCATCCCATTCACTTTGAGGTAGTGTTTCCATTATCTGCTTTTCAATTTTTTTCGGATCAGTTCCGGTTGCAATTCCCAGACGGGGCGCTACTCTTACCACATGAAGATCCACCACTACTCCTTCTGGTTTTGCACCAGCTTCACGCATGATCACGTTGGCAGATTTTCTTCCGATTCCAGGCAATTCAGTTAAAGCATCAAGCGTAAGCGGGATATTGCTGTCTTTTTTTATGCTTTGTGCAAGTGTAAGCAGCCATTTTGTTTTATTGGCATAATTGCGCACAGAACCAATAAAAGGAAATAGGGTTTCAGGAGTGGCAACAGAAAGGGCTTCCATATCGGGAAAAGCTTCAAAAAGTTTTGGTGAAAGCTGGTTAATATGACGGTCAGAATCCTGAGCAGATAAAATTACGCCCACTAAAAGCTGATAAGTGTTTTCATAATCTAATGGATGTTTTTTCCCTTTATACTTTTTAATTAAAGGTTTTATCGCTTCCGGCCAATTGATCTTTGGATGCATAAAAAAGAATTTTTTTCAGAAGATAAATTTACAAAGAAACCAGCGATGTAACAGACAATTTGTGTAGATCGTTATTCACGAAAGATGAAGCAGCAATATTTCTTCATTTACTGTTAATCAATTTATTTGTCCTGGGGGTTGTATTATCGGAAAAAAAATATTGTTCTTGTCATCAGATATATTTGCCCGTATAACTTTCCTGCACTTTTTTTAATCCTTCCGGAACGCCTGCATAAACCAGGTTTCCGCCTTCGTCGCCTGCTTCAGGACCGAGGTCTATTACCCAATCAGCAGATTTGATGACATCGGTATTATGTTCAATCACAATAATTGAATGTCCTTGTTCAATTAATGCATTAAATGACTTCAGTAGTTTTTTGATGTCATGAAAATGCAGTCCTGTTGTGGGTTCATCAAAAATAAACAGCAAATTTCCCTGGTTTCCTTTTCCTAAAAAAGAGGCTAGTTTTACGCGCTGGGCTTCGCCACCTGAAAGCGTATCTGAAGATTGTCCTAATTTAATATATCCTAATCCGACATCACTTAATGGCTGAACTTTTTTGGCGATATCTTCTCCTGTCGTTTCATTCTTTTTTGACGTTGATTTTTCTTTTGAAAAAAAAGCAATCGCTTCATCCACACTCATTTCTAATACATCGTAAATACTTTTATCATTGTATTTTACTTCCAACACTTCTTCTTTAAATCTTTTGCCTCCGCATACATCACAAACCAAATGCACATCTGCAAGGAATTGCATTTCAACAACCTGTTCGCCTTCACCTTTGCACGCATCGCATCTGCCTCCGTCTACATTAAATGAAAAATGTTTTGGCTGATAACCACGCATTTTACTCAAAGGTCGTTTGCTAAATAATTCCCGGATTTCATCATACGCTTTTATGTACGTTACCGGGTTACTTCGCGATGATTTTCCTATTGGATTCTGGTCGATCATTTCTACCTGTGAAATGAAATCGACATCGCCTGAAATGCCTTTACTTAACCCGATTTTTTCTGCAAATTCACCTTTCAGTTTTTTCAAAGCAGGATATAAAATTTGTTTCACTAAAGTTGTTTTTCCACTTCCACTAACGCCAGTTACCACGCACAAAACATTCAATGGAAAAACGACATCAATGTTTTTTAAATTATTCTGTCGCGCACCTTCTACTTTTATAGAACGATTCCACTTTCTCACGTTTTTTGGCGGCTCAATCTTCAATTCTGCTTTCAGGTACTTTCCGGTCAGGCTCTTCGGATTATTAATGATAGAATCATAATTTCCTTCGGCTATTATTTCTCCACCCAGGTGGCTCGCCAGCGGTCCCATATCGATAATATGATCGGCTTTTCGCATCATCATTTCATCATGTTCTACAACAACAACAGTATTTCCCAGTGACTGCAGATTTTTTAAAACCTGGATTAAATTTTCTGTATCTCTTGAGTGCAAACCGATGGAAGGCTCATCCAAAATATATAATGAATCGGTCAGATTGCTTCCCAAACTTCGTGTCAATTGAATGCGCTGGCTTTCGCCGCCACTTAATGAATTAGCGAGCCTGTTTAAAGTAAGATAGCCAAGCCCTACATCTAGAAGCACTTTTAATCTTGTATTTATTTCTAATAAAATTCTCTTCGCAACAGTTTTATCAAAATCAGATAAGTGAATTTCTGAAAACCATTTTTGCAAATCCTTCACAGGCATTTCGCAAAGTTCGCCGATGTTTTTGTTATCAACCTGGACATACAAAGCTTCTTTTCTTAAACGATAGCCATTGCATTCAGGGCAAATGGTTTTTCCGCGGTAGCGACTCAGCAAAACACGGTATTGTATCTTATATAAATTCTGTTGAACTTCTTTGAAAAATTCATTAATGCCCTCAAAGTATTCATTGCCTGTCCAAAGTAGATTGTATTGAGCGGTTGTAAGATCAATGATTGGTTTGTGAATAGGAAAATCAAAATGTTTTGCCACTTTGATAAGCTTCTCTTTCCACAAACCTGATTTTTCTCCACGCCATGGAGCTATTGCATTTTCATAAACACTCAATCTTTTATCCGGAAAAACCAGATCCGGATCAATACCAAGTACGAGCGAAAATCCGCCGCAAACCGGGCAGGCGCCATAGGGATTATTAAAGGAAAATAAATTAGGAACGGGCTCTTCAAACTTTATTCCATCCAGCTCATATTTGTTTGAAAAATGCAAATGTTCTTTTCCGTTTATTTCAAGAATCACTTCACCTTCTCCTTCATAGAAAGCAGTATTTACTGAATCAGCAATGCGGTGGTTATCATCTTCATCAAAGTTTTTTATTACCAAACGATCAATCAAAATGAATGATGTCCGGTGTTTAAAGTATGATGCTAAATCTTCTTTTTCCTGCAAATCTTCAATGCGTTCAATTTTACCATCAACATAAATTCTTGAAAAACCTTTCTGCATCAAAATGTGTAATTCTTCCTTTATATCGCGGTGTTCCATTTGCCTGAAGGCCACCAGCAAAAGTACTTTATCGCCATTTTTTAAATTATTGATCGCTTTCACCACGTCGGTTACATCATCTTTTTTTACCTCTCTTCCTGATACCGGTGAAATCGTTTTTCCAATTCTTGCAAACAGAAGTCGCAAATAATCATAAATCTCCGTCATGCTGCCAACCGTAGATCGTGGCGTACGTGTTATCACTTTTTGCTCGATCGCAATTGCCGGACACAATCCTTTTATATAATCAACATCCGGCTTATTCATGCGGGCCATAAACTGCCGTGCATATGCACTCATACTTTCTGCATATCGCCTTTGACCTTCCGCAAATAAAGTGTCTATTGTTAACGACGATTTTCCGGAACCCGAGACGCCTGTTACCACGATCAACTTGTTGCGTGGAATTTCAACATCAATATTTTTCAGATTATGAACTCTTGCCCCTTTTATAAAAATATCGTTTGCAAAAGTTGTTGTTTTCTTTTTAGTAGAGATTTTACTTGTATTCATTTATGATAAGCAAAATTACTAAATCGTAATTTTATGGCACCGCGTAATTTTACGGTCTGAGTTTAAAAGTGATATTCCTCTATTTTTGAATTTGAGCAAAAAATGGTTCCGGAATATTTGGAAGTGTGCATTTTTAAATTAATTTTGGTCTTCCAATTTTCCTGAAAGAATGAAGAACCTTCTGCCCACCGCTCTAAGTTGCCTCATCGTTTCTCTTTAATTGGAACTTACACAATCATCCTAAACAAAAATCGAAAACCAGGTTATGAAAACCATGAACAATTTGACGGATCAGCAATTGATCCACCTGTATCTTGATGGACACACAGACGCCCTTTCCAGTCTCGTAGATCGTTACAAAGACAAAATCTACACTTCCATTTATTTATTGGTTAAAGACAAATATCTTGCTGAAGATATTTTCCAGGATTCTTTCATCAAAGTAATCGATACCATTAATGGTGGCCGTTACAATGAAGAAGGAAAATTTTTACCATGGGTAATGCGCATTGCCCACAATCTATGCATTGATCATTTCAGAAAGGTGAAACGCCGTCCCGTTATTAAAACCAGCGATGATCATGATATTTTTGAAACACTTAATTTTTTCGATGCCGGCGCTGACGAAAAAATGATGCAAACACAAAGCCATCAAAGAGTAACAAAAATGCTCGACATGTTGCCCGAAGATCAAAAAGAAGTAATCGTGATGCGTCATTTCGCAGACCTCAGCTTTAAAGAAATCGCCCAACTTACCGATTGCAGCATTAATACTGCTTTGGGACGCATGCGTTATGGCCTTATTAATCTAAGAAAATTAATGATTGAAAAGCAAATTGCTTTGTAAATCTACCCCTGATATCACAAGAAAAAAATCCCTTTTAAATTAAAAACTTAAAAGGGATTTTTTATTAAAGACGATTTTTATTTCAAATAACGAAGTGACTTAAATCGCCTTAATTATTCACTTCCTCATATTCTCAACAAACCTCTTTTTATAGTTTATTTCCTTCAGCATCGAGTTCAACGATTTCATAACCGAAATTTTTTAATCCCGGTAGAAACAAATCTTTATCTCCTACCAATAAAATATTCATTTTATTGAGATCAAAATATTTCTTCGCCAGTTGCTGAACTTCGGAAGCAGGAATATTGTTCAAAATTTTCGTTTGCTGATCTACAAAATCTGCAGGTAAATTATACCTCAAAATCCGGCTGATAAATGCAGCTTTTTGATTGCCGGTTTCATAATTCCTGGCGTCGCTTTGACCAATAGAACTTTTCATAAAAGTCACTTCGTCTTTGTCCGGTCCACTTGCGTTGTAATTTTTAAATAAACCAATTACTTCAGCCAGCGCGCTGTCTGTTGCATCTGCACGAATGCCGCTGCTGAAATAAAAAGTTCCGGAATATTTGTCGCCTGTAAATAGTGAACGGGCACCATAAGTCCAGCCTTTATCTTCTCTTAACCGAATGTTTAATCTTCCGTTGAAACCACCGCCAAGATTATAGTTAGACAATGTGGCTTTGTAATAATCTCCGGTAGCATCGTATTTCAAATTGGTAACATAACCAACACGAAATTCCGTTTGTGCAGCATGAGGAATATTTACGACATAAATTTTTGCTTTCTCTACGTTGGGTGCAGCAGGCAAAACAGGCAATGTTATTGATCTTCTCGGCAATTGATTTAAAAAATTCAATTGGGGCAAAATATCTTTTTCCTTTACGTCGCCCACAATTACCACATCTGCATCCGTAGAAGAAATGATATTGTCATAATAATTTTGAATGTCCTTCAACGAAATATTCGCAACAGTTTTTTCGGTTCCATAATCCGGATAACCAAGAATATCATCAGCGCCAAAATTCAATTTATCAAATACAACATCCGCGACTACAGAAGCCTGGCTTTTAGAATTTTTAATATTTGCCAGCAATTGTTTTTTCAATCTGTCAAACGCTTCTTCAGTGAACTTCGGTTGCAACATTTTTTCCTGTAAGATGTCAAGGGTTTGCGTTAGATTTTTTGATAGAGATTGGACAGAAAAAACGATGGCGTCGGTTGTATTATTTACGTCGATCATGCTGCCGAGTTTCTGTAATTCCAAAGCAACTTCTTCACCGCTTTTGTTTTTGGTATCCTCATTCATCATTTGTGCAAAAAGCGATGCCAGTCCGGCTTTTGAAAGATCATTCTGCTCCAGGATCGTTCCACCTTTCAGATAGATATTCAAATTCACCATCGGGATTTCATTATTCTCAACTCCGATAGCCGTCATGTTATTTCCCAAAGATTTTTTCCAAAAAGAAGGAACTTTTACAACCGGATTTTTGCCTGAAGGAGGAATAATGCTTCTGTCAAAATTATCTTGTGCTTTATTGTATTTCAATTGATCATAACCATAGTGCGGCCTGTCATAATGAGTACTATCGACGGTAAAATTATCTGGTCCGGCGATCAGGTTTTCCCGGCCTTTTGGCAAAACGCTTAAAACAATAGCAGACTTATTTTTGATATATTTGTTGTAAACGCGGAGGACATCCTCTTTCGTCACTTTGTTATACATGTCCAGAAGTTTTCCAATCATATCCGGATTTCCGGTAAAAGTTTGAAATGCAGCAAGCTGTGATGCCTTTCCGGCAACACTTCCCAAACGACTTACGGTACGGCTTTCAAAGCCATTTTTAAATTTTAAAATATCATCATCAGAAACACCTTTTTGCTCAAAGTCTTTCAACGATTCGTTTACCAGTTTTTCCATTTCTGCCAGATTCTTTCCAGGCAAGGCGGTCACCGAAAAAACAAAAGTACCAGCCAGTTCATCTAAACTACTATATGCAGTTGCTCTTAACGCTTTCTGATTTTTTATCAGATTTTGATACAGAATAGATGTTTTCCCTTGTCCCAAAACTTCTGCAAGACAAGCCAGCGGAGCCATATCTTCACTGAAATCAGGAACGGTTGGATAAGTGATTTGAAGCATCGGAAGTTTCGCGTAATTATCTGTATAACTCACGTATTCTGTATTAGAAAGATTTACGGCAGGCAATTGAACCGGTTTCACTTCCGGGCCACGAGGAATCGGGCCGAAATATTTTTCTACTTTTTCCAAAACATCCTTTGTATTTACATCGCCCGCAATGGTAAGTGTCGCATTGTTTGGCCCATACCAGCGAAGGAAGAAATTCTTGAGATCGTTGACACCAACACGATTCAAATCTTCAACATAACCAATCGTAAGCCACGAATATGGATGGCCATAAGGATAAAGCGCTTTTGAAGTAACTTCTCCGGCAAGTCCGTAAGGCCTGTTATCGTAATTCTGGCCTCTTTCATTCTTCACAGTTTCACGCTGAATTTCAAATTTTTGTTGTGTTACCGCATCCAATAAAAAACCCATACGATCACTTTCCAGCCAGAGCATTTTTTCCAACTGATTGTTTGGTACAGTTTCAAAATAATTTGTTTTGTCGCGATTGGTACTTCCATTTAAAGTTCCACCCGATTCAGTAACGATTTTGAAATGTTCTTTATCTGCAACATGATCGCTGCCTTCAAACATCATGTGTTCAAAAAAATGAGCGAAGCCGCTCTTACCGATTTCTTCGCGTGCGGAACCTACGTGATACGTAACATCTACATGAACGACCGGATCGCTGTGATCTTCAGAAATGATTACCGTAAGACCATTTGGCAATACGTATTTTTCAAAGGGAATGACGATTTCGTTTCCCTTTTTTTCTACTTTTTGTACCAGTTTTGCTTGTGAAAATGACATAGAACTAATTAAAAAAATCAATAAAAATAATGAGACAATTTTCTTCATAAAAGAGTTTTTAGTTATGTTGCAATATAACAGGTATCCCGAAAAGAACCATAAACTTTGTATGAACGGAGAAGAAAGATTTAGAGTTGGTTTAGGCTGGATTGAAAAACATTAAATGATTTTGAAAAACAGGAATTTGATTTATTTCTTCGTTTACCGCCTATAAAGGACAATACCGATTTGATATTCGCATAATTTTACCTGAAAGCCTTCCCAATCGGGAATTGTATCAGTGGTTCATAAAACTTTTGCGCAATGTAGCAATCGATAAGCAGTTTCTCTGTCCTGCTGATTTACTTGTTAATCAATCCAACAACTCATCAATCCTTACAAACTCATATCCACGTTCTTTTAATTGATTGATCAAAGCCGGTAACTTCCAATAGAATTTATCAATTCGCCGCGGATCTGTACCGATATGAACTAAAAGAATAAATCCATTCAATCCGTTGGAAGAATTCTTTTCAAAGTTCAAAATTGAATGATAAATCGTGTCGCTGCTTAGATATTTGTTTCCCATTTCAGGATAGGTGTAATCCGCGTTGCTCCTGGTTCCTGGCGTAAAATCAACCAATTTTAATCCCATTTCTTTTGTCCATTTTGAAATGGAATCGTTATACCATTCATAAGGTGGAAGAAAGTAATGTGCATCCTTTTTTTCAATGCCCCATTGCTTTAATTCTTTGTAGGCATTTTCAAGATCGTTCTTAAATTCTTCGTGTGTCACCAGCAAACTATCCCGTTTTGTCCAATCGCAATACAGCAAATGTTTGTCGGAATGTGAACCCAGATAATTTCCATTCCGCTTCAGTTCTTTTAAAACTTTCGCAAATTTCTTATTCCGGTAAAAGTTTCCTGTAAGAAAAAAGGAACCATGGATGTTTTCTTTCTTTAATGCTTTTGAAATGTAATTTGCTCCATCTCCAAATTCATCTCCCGTAAAAACCAAAGCAATTTTTTTCTCACTCATATCTGCGCGAATGATTCCACCGTTGGAGAATATTCTGTCACTCTGAGCTTGTCGAAGATGCGCTACCGTTTTTTTTTAAACTCACTCTCTTTTGCTGCCAGCAAATAAATCAATGATGCAGTTCCATCCATTGTTGGTTCGTTGCTGCTGTAATCGCCATAGTCATCATGATAGACAACCAGATCACTTTGAAAGGCCGCATATTCATCAGCCTCATGCAGAGAAATGCCGATAAGATTTTTATAGATTGCCGTGTAAACGGGGCCATCAACAAGGCCACCATAAATCGGGTAATGACCAATATGAGTAAATGCAGAATGAGGATCTGTTGGCGTATCCCCCCAGGATGGCAAACCATACACCATGCTGGTTCCCCACGGATTGCAACCGAAGAGCCAGTCAACATTTGCCTGTGCGAGTTCATCAAACGTATGATCATCTGAAAGCTGCGCATACCATAAGCATTGAATGGCAAATGACGTGGTGAGATTATTACTGCACCAGATAAAAGGAACGCCACGGTAAAAAGCATTTTCCTTTGCGCGCTTCCACACATCTTCAATTCCCTGTTTATAATAACCGATAATGGAATCTTTTTGGACTCCTTTTAATTGCTTTGCCAGCTCATAATGACCAATATTGATAAAAGGATAATATTGATAATGATTCGCTGTATCTCTGTAAAGCCACGGAGTAACTTTCTCTTCCTGCGAATATTTATAAGAAGAATCCAATAAATTTTTCAGTTGATTATTTTTAAAAGTTTTCTGTGAATTCGCGAGAGAAGCAAATCCAAGTTCCATATCATCTGCCCAGTTATCTTCTGCATAAATGTATGGCGATACAACAGAAACTGTTTGTGTAACGCCAGGTTTTATCAATGCATAATCAATCGCCGAATAAGCATGATTGATTAATTTTTTCGCATAGTCGGGATTGTTTTTATCGAATAAAACAGCTCCAAGTGAAAAAGCGCTGGCAAATTTCGCAGCGGTAGAACTGGTGCCTGTGGTGTGATTCATAAATTTACCGCGTTGCTGCGGTAATCCATTTATAAAATAAACAGGTCGTTCAAAATCTTTTCCGTAAAAGTCGTCTTCTTTTGGAATCCGCATTCCACGATGGTCACGGTCATCACCAAGTTGGTTAAACATCCAATCGGCTTTTGGATGCATTTTTAAAAGCCAATCCAATCCCCATTTTGCTTCATCAAGTACATCTGCAATTCCATTTTTCCCATCTAATCCATTTGCTTGTTTTTCATCAGTAAATACATTTGGAAAATCTCGGTAAGCCGCCAGCAAATGATAAGTGGCATTTGCAGAAGTAGTAGAATATTGCAAATAATCTGAAGCATCATGCCATCCGCCTACAACATTGATGTAAGTGCTGTCGGGCATTGGACCATACATGGTGTATCCGTCGTGTGTATGACAGGAATCCTTCAGAAAAGGATTGAAACCACTGCGTTGCTGACGCATATAAAACAAACAAAAGTCAGCGGTTCCTTTATACACATCGTCGTTGTTTTTGAAAGAAGGAGAAACTGCATTACCGGCTTTTAAATAATAAACGCCGGTTTTTTTAAATGAGGAAAAATTAAGCCGGTAAGTATTGGTAAACGGCCCATAAGCGCCAAAGGATTTTCCGGCTTTACTGCTGAAAACTTTTTTTCCGGTTGCCGAATCTACCAACTCAAAATTTTGAATGGGCGCATCATCTTTGCTGCACCAAACCGCTACTTTTACTCCTTGTGGAGTATACCCTAATTGATTAATTCTTATCCATTCGCTTTCATTTTCCTTTTTTGCAAAAGAAAAAATACATCCGGCGGTTAATAAAATTAAAATGGATTTAAACAAGTTTTTCTTTGAAAACAAGCCAGCTCGGGTACTTTGCATCATTCTTTTATTTAATGGTCAATTACAATATGTTGTTAAGTGGTGCATTGAAAAGAGCAATCAGCCTTATTTGTTTGTTTGTCGGAAACACCTCCTCGATCTGACATTGTTCCCCGGTGTCTCACCCCATAGATACTTCCTGAATACTCAGTAGATGCTCCCTATCTGAGCTATATCAAGTCCGGGTTAAGTCCGGCATATGCCGGACTTAACCCGGACTTGATGGCAACTAATCCCATATCATCACATAAAAAGAGAGCTATTAAATCTACTGTTTTAATTTGGTCTTCCCAATCCAGGATTCCCACCCACTTCCCCATTCAACACTGTGTCACATATCTTATAGTCCTCTGAAAAAATAGTAAAATTTGCTTTATATCCGACGTCAATTTTTCCACGATCAATCAGGTTCATTACCTGGGCCGGATATGAGGAAGCCATGCGCAGCGCTTCATCTAAAGGAATATCAGCTTTTTCAACACAATTTTGCACTGCTTTTAAAAGTGTCAGTTTTGAGCCGGATAGTGTTCCATCAGGTAGCGTATAGCGATCTTCCTTTTCGACATGCATATAAGCTCCATCCGCTACCGGTGCAACGGCATCGGTAATTAAAAACAATCTTTCTCCCATGATCTTTTTGCTGATTTTTAACGCATTAAAATCAACATGAATTCCATCAGCAATAATGCTTGCATAGACATTTTTCGAAAGATAAACTGCGCCCGGCAAGCCGGTGTCGCGGTGATGTATCGGCGACATAGCATTAAAAAGATGCGTTGTTGTCGTAATGCCGTTCTCATATCCTGCTACAGCTTCGGCAAAAGTTGCATTACTATGTCCGGCAGAAATCACTACGCCATTGTCTTTTAATAAATGGATGATTTCCGGGTCGCACATTTCCGGCGCAAGCGTCATTATTTTTAAAACGCCATCTGCAGCTTTTAATAATTCTTGCACTTCTTTTCTCTCAGGCCGCTTGATGTATTCTTTGATGTGAGCGCCGCGTTTTACAGGATTTAAATAAGGTCCTTCAAAGTGCAAACCCAAAACAGCAGGATGCGGATTTTCTTTGACCACTTTTATCGCCTCAAAAAATATCTCCATGGAATTCGTAGCAAGCGTAACATAAAAGCCTGTAGTACCACTACTTAGCAGGCTGTCTGCCATGGATTTTAAAGCGGTCGAAGTGGGTTTGTTTGAAAATAAATAACCTCCTCCTCCATATATCTGTAAATCGATGAATCCAGGTGCGATAATCAGATCTTTGCAATCAATGATTTTCGCATTTTGCGGAATCAATTCGTTTTCGATAACTCCTTTTATTTTGTCGTCTTCAGTCAACAGCGTTTTCCCGGAAATTTTTTCAGCTCCGGTAAAAATAATCGCGTTGGTATAGACGGTCAACATAATTTTACTTTAAAAATCCAAATTAAGAATAAAAATGCAGAAATACGCATTTAATATTCGACCACAAATTTTAAAGGCATCTCTTTGCGCTTAAATTACTTTCAAAATTAAAATAAAGACACAAATTATTCTGTGAACCTGCGTTTATTTCTTACATCCGTGCACGTTCCTGCATTCGGACTTATTGGTAATTGCAGTTCTTTTCGTTTACCTTTGCATTTCATTCCTGTTGCAAAAACAGTAAATCTTTTCTCATGAGCCAATCACCTTTCCAGAAATTTATTAATCCGAAAAATAACGCTGCCATAAAAGAAAAATTTAAGCAGGAAAAAAAGAAAGCGAAGAAACAAAGGGCAGCAGATATTGAAAAACATTTCCAAGAAAAACGGGCAGCGCGTAAAAGAGGATTTGAACAAAAACCTCTGGAAGAAAAAAAACCGGACAGACGACAAAAATATCCACAGAAGAAAACAGGAATCCCTGTTAAAAGTTTTTCTGCCGGAACTTCTTCTAATAAAAATGCTTCGTTTAGCGAAATGCCGTTGAATAAGTTTATCGCTCATTGTGGCGTTACATCGAGAAGAGATGCGGTGGCTTTGATAAAAGAAGGAAAAGTATCTGTGAATAAAAAAGTCGTTACTGAACCGGCATTTAAAGTGAATGAAAAAGATGACGTTTCTTACAATGGCAAAAAATTATTTGTCACCAAAAACCTGGTTTATATTTTATTGAATAAACCGAAAGATTACATCACGACAACTGATGATCCACAAAACAGGAAAACGGTTTTACAACTCACAAAAAATGCTACCGACCAGCGCATTTACCCGGTTGGAAGATTGGATAGAAATACTTCAGGTGTTTTATTGCTCACAAACGATGGCGATCTTACGCAAACGCTAACTCATCCAAGCTTTAATATTAAAAAAGTGTACGAAGTAAAATTAGATAAACCTTTAACTAAATCTGATTTTGAAAAAATATTGAACGGAATTAAATTAGAAGATGGAGAAATTTTTGCAGACGCGTTGGCCTATGCCGATTCAAAAGATAAATCTGTGATCGGAATAGAATTACACAGCGGGCGTAACAGAATTGTGCGCAGGATTTTTGAACATCTCGGATATGATGTAAAAGGTCTGGACAGGGTGATGTATGCGAATCTTACTAAGAAAAACGTAGAACGGGGGAAATGGCGCTATCTGGGCGAAAAAGAAATCCGCGCATTGAAATATATGAACAAAGGAAAGAACATCAGCGGTGCTGGAAATAATAAAAAAACTGTCGAACCGGAATAAAACGAAATAATTGTGAAAGGATTTTCCATCATTTTTGAAAACGATGATTTTGTTGCTATCAATAAAGAACCAGGAGTGCTTTCGATACCTGACCGGCATGATGAAACACAACTTTCGTTGTATACAATTTTAACACAGAAATACGGGAGAATATTTATTGTTCACCGCCTGGATCGGGATACAAGCGGATTAATTCTTTTTGCAAAAAATGAAGGCACACATAAATATCTTTCTCAATTATTTGAACAAAGAAATATTCAGAAGAAATATTTAGGAATTGTTCGTGGAAGCATGCCTGAAAAAACAGGTTCTGTCGATGAACCGATTGCCGAACATCCGGTAAAAAAAGGCGTAATGAGCGTTAGCAAAAAAGGAAAGCCGTCGTTAACCAATTATGAGGTTTTGGAAGATTATGGCATTTATTCTTTGGTTCAATTCGAAATTCAAAGTGGCAGAACGCATCAAATTCGCGTGCACACAAAATTTATTGGCCATCCCATTATTTGCGATGAAGTTTATGGAGATGGAAAGCCAATTTTGCTTTCTTCATTCAAAAAAAAATATAAGCTAAGCCAGAATGATTTGGAAGAAAGGCCGATCATAAGCAGGCTGGCACTGCATTCTCACTCTTTACATTTTAAAGATATTCATCAAAAAGAATTTTTTATTGAAGCGCCTTTGCCAAAAGATATGAAAGCACTGTTGCAGCAACTGAAGAAGAATCGGGGATAAATGTAATTGACTTTTATTTCTTTGTTTACTGCAATAAAGATTTTCAAAAACTTTCGATAAAGCCAACCGCAACCGTGTTATTGTTAAATTCATCAATCAGAATAAAAGAGCCGTTATCGGGATTTGACTGGTAACTGTCAGCAAAAATTGGTTTTGCTGTTTTAATCACTACTCTACCAATATCGTTCAGTTTTAGTTGTGCAACTCCGGTTTTTTCTTCCATTGATTTTATATCCAGGACGCTTTGCAATTCAACCAGTTTGGCTTTTACACGATTGGTATTATGCTGAAGTAAAAACGATTTTCCCGAGGTAAGAGGATGTTCTTCCATCCAGCTTAAGGTTGCCGTAATGGTATTAACCTGGTTATATTTTGTTGCGGCGTCCACAATCATATTTCCGCGGCTTACGTCAATATCTTCTTCTAATTCTATTACGACACTTTCCCCGGCAAATGCTTTATCAACCTGCTTATCAGCTACTGACACTGATTTTATCAAAGATTCTTTCAAAGATGGCAACACCACTACCTTTTTTCCTTTTTCTAAAGCGCCGGTTTTCAATCTGCCCGCATAACCACGGAAATCATGATGGTCAATATTGCGCGGGCGAATGACGTATTGAACGGGCAATCTTGCAGGTAACGATCTTTCTTTTGCATGAACCGGAAGTTCTTCTAATAGTTGCAATAATGAAGAGCCTTTATACCACTGCATTCTTGTCGAATTATCAACTACGTTGTCGCCATCACGCGCAGCAATCGGTACAAAATGCAAATCACCTTCAAAACCAATTTTTTTGGATAATTCAATAAATTCATCTTTGATGGAAGCAAAAACGGCTTCATCAAAATTCACTAAGTCCATTTTATTTACACAGACAAAAACGGTTTCAATCTTTAACAAAGAGGAAATGAATAAATGCCGTTTTGTTTGCTCGATGATGCCGTTTCTTGCATCAATTAAAATGATGGAAACCTGCGCATTTGAGGCACCCGTGATCATGTTGCGGGTATACTCCACATGTCCGGGAGTATCAGCAATGATATACTTTCTGTTGGGAGTGGAAAAATAAATATTGGCCACATCAATGGTGATTCCTTGTTCTCTTTCTGCAATCAATCCATCAGTCAATAAAGAAAGATCTGTAAAGTCAAGCCCTTTTCGTTTGCTGGTGACGGTTATAGCGTCTAATTTATCTTTTGTAAGTGATTTAGTATCGTGCAATAATCTTCCAATCAAAGTACTTTTTCCATCATCGACACTTCCCGCGGTCGCGATCCTTAAAACATCCATCTTAATTAATTTGTAAATTTTTTATTTAAAAAATGCTGAAAAAATTCAGCACTTTCAAGAATTATATTTTTTATTTTAGAAATACCCAACCTGCTTTCTTTTTTCCATCGCTGCCTCAGAACGCTTGTCATCAATACGTGCGCCTCTTTCAGAAATGGTGGCGGAAATAATTTCATCAATTACAGAATCCAAGGTGTCTGCATCAGATAAAACTGCAGCCGTACAAGTCATATCGCCGACAGTTCTGAATCTTACTTTTTCTTTAAAAGGAATTTCATCTTTGGTTGTATTGAGAAACGGCGAATAAGGCCAGTGCAATCCATCGCGGAAAATAATTTCGCGTTCGTGAGCAAAATAAATCGAAGGCAATGCCAACTGTTCTTCACGAATGTAATTCCACACATCAAGTTCTGTCCAGTTCGAAATCGGAAATACACGAACATTCTCTCCAACATTTATGCGGCCATTTAGCATTTCAAACACTTCAGGACGTTGTTTCTTTGCATCCCATTGGCCAAAGTCATCCCGCACAGAAAAAATTCGTTCTTTTGCTCTTGCTTTTTCTTCATCTCTTCTGGCTCCACCAATGCAGGCGTCAAATTTGAACTCTGCTATGGCATCCAGCAAAGTAATTGTTTGTAACATATTTCGGCTCGCATATTTGCCGGTTTCTTCTTTTACTTTTCCCTGGTCTATGGAATCCTGAACATTACGCACGATCAGTTGCATTTCTTTTTCTTTGGCCAGGAAGTCCCTGAATTCAATTGTTTCAGAAAAATTATGCCCCGTGTCAATGTGCAACATTGGAAAAGGAACTTTGGCAGGATAAAAAGCTTTTCGCGCCAGGTGAACGAGCGTAATAGAATCTTTGCCACCGGAAAAAAGCAATACCGGATTTTCAAATTGCGCAGCTACTTCACGCATGATATAAATTGCCTCATGCTCGAGCTCCCGCGGAAAATAGTTTTTTGATGTTTTCATAATTGAATTATTTATTTACGTGTAAGCCACATTCTTTGTGCGAACTTTCCCACCACCAGCGGCCTGCCCTCGGGTCTTCTCCCGGCTCTATCGCACGCGTACATGGCGCACAGCCAATGCTTACAAATCCTTTATCATGCAAAGGATTATAGGGTACGGAATTAAAATTTATGTATTCCATCACTTCATCATAACTCCAATGAAGCAATGGATTGTATTTGATCAATTGTTTTTCGGGCAGCCATTCTATTAAAGGAAGTTCATGACGCAAAGTTGTTTGCGAAGAGCGCAAGCCTGTAATCCATACTGAAGCTCCGGAAAGCGCGCGATTCAATGGTTCTACTTTACGAATGTTGCAACACATTTTTCTTTCTTCTACCGAATTATAAAACAGGTTAATGCCATCTTTGTTTACCATTTCCTGTACAGCCTGTGCCTTTGGAAAAAATATTTCAATCTTTTTTTTGTAACGCAATTCCGTTTTTTCCAGCAGCTCATATGTTTCATTAAAAAGCCGGCCGGTATCCAAAGTAAAGATGGAAATGTCAATTGAATTTCGGCTGATCATATCCGTAAGCACCTGGTCTTCCTGGCCTAAGGATGAGGAAAACTTCACTTTTCCCGGATACATTGCAGCTACTTTCTGCAAACCTTCTTCGACAGAAACCTGTTTCAATAATTCTTCTAATGATTGTAAATCTTTCATGTTTTATTTGTAAAATATGCCCATGCCCTGTCATGAAAATAGAACAGGATGATTTTCGTAAAAACCTCTACAGAACCAATGCTCAGAGCAAACTTCCATTGCCCGGTAATCAGATAAGAAATCAGAATTGTATCAATCGTTCCAATCAAACGCCAGGAGATTCCTTTTGTAACACTGATGAGATGATCCTTGCCTTTTTCGGAAACCTGAAATTTATTTTTTACAAATAAATCCAATATCATAAAAAAAATTTAGGACAATTCAGGTTGAGGAGTATAACGCAAATACGAATTAACTTCCCTGATTCCTTTCGGAAATTTCTTATCTGCATCTTCGCGGCTAAGAGCTGGCGGAATGATCACGTCTTCTTCATATGTCCAATCTGCCGGAGTAGAAACGCTGTGTTTTGAAGTAAGTTGCAAAGAATCAATCACACGCAAAACTTCTGTGAAATTTCTACCGGTAGAAGCCGGATAAGTGAGCATTAATTTTATTTTTTTGTCAGGGCCGATAATAAATAACGAGCGCACAGTGGCTGTTGTAGAAGCGTTTGGATGAATCATTCCATAAAGGTTGGCAACCTTACGGTCTTCATCAGCAATGATAGGAAATTCCACATTGCAATTCTGTGTTTGATTGATATCTTTTTTCCAGCCATGATGCTTATCCAACGGATCTACACTTACTGCAATAACTTTTACCCCTCTTTTGTCAAATTCTTTTTGCAATTGTGCAGTACGGCCCAATTCGGTGGTGCAAACCGGCGTATAATCTGCGGGATGAGAAAAAATAACGCCCCAGTTGTCACCAAGAAAATCATAGAAATTAATTTTGCCTTCTGTAGTTTCTGCTGTAAAATCGGGAGCAGTGTCGCCTAATTGTAAACTCATTTTATTTTATTTTTTTGTGAATGATTTTGCGAATATAGGAATATCCTACAAAATTAGTAGGGTTTTATTTTATAAATTTGCATATTCGCCAAAAAAATTTGCTCTAACGCTTCAAAATAATTTCATAAACTATGCTTTCAAAAAAAACCCAATATGCCTTTCGTGCCTTAGTTCACCTTGCAGAGAACTATGGTAAGGAGCCGGTAAGAATTTCGGAAATTTCCATCACTCAAAAAATTCCGTTAAAATTTTTAGAACATATCTTAAATGATTTGAAAAAAGCGGATTTGCTTGAAAGCAGAAAAGGAAAAGGTGGGGGTTATCTCTTAAAGATTTCCCCCAAAAAATTAAACCTGGCGACGGTCATCCGCGTCATTAACGGCCCTATTGCTTTATTACCGTGTGTGAGTTTAAACTTCTATGAAAAATGTTTGGACTGTGATGAAGAAACGTGTGGTATGAGAAAAATGATGATCATCGCACGCGACGCCACTTTGCGAGTTCTGGAAAAAAGAACGTTATACGATATGCTGGTGGAGGCGGAGGGTTGAAGGTTCAAGGTTCGGGGTTCAAAGTTGAAGGTTACGAAAGTTGGAATCCGGTAATATTTTTAAAATGCCCGTTCAATTTAATCTTTTCTTTCAATGCTTCCATCTCTGCAACTACCGGAATTACTTTTGCCAGGTGACGTTTCAGATATTCCTGACGTTGCAGTTCATTCATCAGCGAAAGCAATTCATATTCTTCTTCAAGCGTAAGACCCACAGAATGAGCAATATCGTAGCTCCATAATTCATCCTCATTTTTATGGAAAGGCTTTTTTACATTCAGCATTTGATGAAGCTGTTTGGTAGCAGCAATCACTTTGTCTATTAAAATTCTTTTTCCATGCTCATGGTTGTGTGGATAATTTACAATTGCGCCGCTGTATAGTTTATCTGGAATTTCCGAAATCATTTCTAAAACTCTGAATACTTTTTTACCCTTTGTTTTGATATCCATTTCGCCCGTTTTATAAGTTTTCGTAATCTCTGTTATTTCAATCAAAGTGCCCATTTCACTTACTTTATCGTTGATAACAACCGGTATTCCAAAAGGCTTTTTTTTCTCAAAACATTCTGTAATCAACTGTTTATACCTCGGTTCAAAAATGTGAAGATTCAAATCTTCATGGGGATAAACAACGATAGATAAAGGAAATATGGGAATAAAATTGGTCATACTTAAAATTGAAAAGTGAGATATTTATTTGTTTGCTGATGTTTAAGATACAAGATTATTAGCAGTAAACCAACAAATAACCACTATTCTTACTCATCTCTTTTAGCTTTATTTTAAATTTAAACAATCGGTTGCATGTTCATAAATAAGTAATTCGTTTTATTTTCAATTTCCGTTATTTTATCAATATCATTTTAAAAGAAAACTTTATCATGAACAGAAAAGATTTTATCAAAAACACTGCCATTGCAGGAGTTGGACTTTCTTTTTTTCCTACTACAAATATTTTTGCCGGAAAAAGTGCCGGACCAAAAGTGCGGTTGGCAATTATTGGTGTAGGCGCCAGAGGAAAAGGCCATCTGGATCTCGTGCTGAGAAGAGAAGATACCGAGCTGGTAGCAATTTGTGATGTGGATGATCGTGCTATAAGAGAATCAAAAGCGATCATTGGAAAAACCGGAAAAAAGATGCCTCAAATTTATACCGGAGATATTTATTCATGGCAACAATTACTGCAGAAAGAAAAATTAGACGGTGTAATTATTGTTACGCCCTGGGAATGGCATAAACCGATGATCATGGGTGCATTGGATGCCGGATTAAAATACGTTGCTACCGAAGTTATTCTTGGAATCACGTTGCAGGATCACTGGGATGTGGTGAAGGCAGCAGAAAAAAATAAAGCGCATGTAATGATGCTTGAAAATGTATGCTATCGCAGGGATGTAATGGCTGTGTTGAATATGGTGCGGCAGGGATTGTTTGGCGAACTAATTCATTTGCAGGGCGGCTATCAACATGATCTCCGTGAAGTTTTATTTAATGATGGAACACATGTGTATGGCCATGGTGCTGAGTTTGGTGAAAAAGGATACTCTGAAGCACATTGGCGCACGGATCATTCCGTGCATCGTAATGGCGATCTTTATCCGACACACGGCATTGGGCCCATTGCTCAATACATTGATATAAATCGTGGAAACCGGTTTATATCTTTATGTTCTTTTTCTTCAAAAGCGAGAGGATTACACAATCATATTGTAAAAGTCGGTGGCGAAAATCATCCCAATGCAAAAGTCAAATTCAAGGCGGGAGATGTGATTACTACTTCTATTAATTGCGCTAATGGAGAAACGATCTTGTTGCAACACGATACCAATTCTCCACGCCCTTATTCCCTCGGCTTTCGGGTGCAAGGCACTGAAGGATTGTGGATGGACGTGAACCAAAGTGTTTATATTCAGGATAAATCCAAAAATAATGATCAGTGGGATAATGAGAAAGAATGGTTGGATAAATATGATCATCCTCTGTGGGCAAGGTGGAGCAAAGAGACAGCAGGTGCCGGTCATGGTGGCATGGATTTTTTTGTCATTCACGCTTTTGTAGAATCGATAAAAAGAAAAACACCCACCCCGATGGATGTGTATGATGCGGCTGTTTATAGCGCGATTACTCCATTAAGCGAGCAATCGATTACGCTGGGAAATGAGACTGTCGAATTCCCTGATTTTACTGAAGGGCAATGGATGTACCGAAAGCCTGTATTCGCGCTGAATGATGAATACTAACTTTTTCTGTGTTAAGATTGATTAAATAAAAATGGGTTCTCCCGAAAGTTTTAGTACTTTTCAATGAGAATCCATTTTTTATTTTTGAATTTATGATTGCCCATTTTGACCTTGATTCTTTTTTTGTTTCGGTAGAAATATTGAAAGATCCTTCATTGAAAGGTAAGCCCGTAATTGTGGGCGGACAAAATGAAAAAGGCATAGTGACTACCTGCACTTATGAAGCGAGAAAGTTCGGTGTTCATTCGGCAATGCCCATGAAAACCGCTATGCGCCTTTGTCCCCAGGCGATTGTAGTTTCAGGAAATTATCCGGAATATTCCAGGTATTCAAAATGGGTAACAGACATCATCGGTTCCAAAGCGCCGCTTTTTGAAAAAGCTTCTGTTGATGAATTTTACGTCGGCCTTCATGGAATGGATAAATTTTTTGATCCGCTGAAATGGACGATTGAATTGCGTGAATTGATCATTAACGAAACCGGTCTGCCTATTTCTTTTGGCATTGCGAAAAATAAAATGGTTGCAAAAATGGCAACTAATGAAGCAAAACCAAATGGATTTTTGCAGGTTCCGTTGGGAAAAGAAAAGGAATTTTTGGCTCCATTGGAAGTAAATAAAATTCCGGGTGTAGGGGAACAGGCGAATAAAATTTTGAATTATCACGGGATAAAATTCATTCGTGATATTCATGAAACGACACCGGAAAATCTTGAAAAATTATTAGGAAAATGGGGTTATGAACTGTGGAATAAAGCGCAGGGAAATCACACTTCTGTGATCACTGAATATCGTGAAGCAAAATCGATTTCCAAAGAAAATACTTTTCACGAAAACGTTTTGGATATTGAGATTTTGATGGCAGAAATTGTAAGAATGGTAGAAAAAGTTTGTTTTGAATTAAGGAAAGAAGAAAAGGTTGCCGGCTGCGTTACCATTAAATTGCGCTATCCCGATTTTGAAACAACTTCACGGCAGGCAAGCATTCCATACACTTCGGCAGATGATGAAATTATTCCTGTAGCCAAAGCGCTTTTTCACAAATTGTACAAAAAAGGAAAGCCGGTCCGTTTGCTGGGTGTTCGCTTGAGTAATTTCAGCGAAGATTCAGTTCAGGCGAATTTATTTCATGATGCAGAAAGGAAAAATTCTTTATACAAAAGCCTGGATGACGTGAAAAACCGTTTTGGTAGAAATAGTGTAAACAGGGCTTCAGGGAGATAAAATGAGAAATACAAAATGCTATTATTTGTTTGTTTGTTGAAGAGAGCTGAACATCAGCTTCTTCCCCGGATTCCAATAAATGATTTAAACCATCTGTAAACGTACATTTTATAAAATTTTTGCGCCCGCCAACGGAACCTTCTTCCGAAACTTTTATTTTTACTGGAAATCGTAGATGACAATAATCCGTTGTGTGAGCCTTGCTCCACCAATGGCGGATGCGCCCAATACATTCTAATTACTTTTTTATTGATCAACGTATTGTGCCACCAATCAATTACCTGGCAACACTTATCCGTTTTTACATCCTCCAGAATATCCTTTGCTGCTTTTTGATCCATGAGATAAGCTCCGGCACATCTGCCCGCCGATGCTTCATACAGGTATTTTCCTTTTTTCATTTTTTTGAAATGAGGAAATTTTAAAGTGGTGTTTTCAAGAGAAATAATAAAGCCGGGATCCAGTGTACTTGCTTCGGCGGCTACCCGTTTTATTTTTTTTAAAAAATCTACCAAAAAGAACGGATCATTTTCAAAAATCAATGCATACCGGTCATTATTAGCCACCATTTTTTCGTAACAAAATATATGATTGAGTGTACAGGAAAGAATGCCTTTGGAAAGTTTTTTTTCTATCGGTTCACAAAAGTATTTGTGCAATAAGTGCGGATTAAAATTTGAAATATCTCCGTCAGTGACAAATTCATGTGGCATGTTTAAGGCACCAAAAATTTTTTCAATTCTTTTTTGGTGAACTTCATAACCTTTTTTTGCATGAACAACGTAAATTCCGTCTATTCCAAAATCTTTCAGCATTTGAAATTATTTTCAATCGTAAATAAAGATCAAAGGTAAAGTCTCAAAATGTTATCAAAAAATAACCTGGCGATATTACAATTTGGTAGAAAGATGTAGCAGTTATCTGGCTTCCGACTGTCATCCGGATTCCGCTGCTTCAGTTTCACAATATTTAACTTTATTTGCATGAATAAAATTTGGAAAACTTGAGCAAGACTACCCTTTGTTTTGATTTTGGAAATACACTTCTCAAATGCGGCGTTTTTGTTATCGACCGTTTAACTGAAGTAATTCCTGTAAAAGATGATGATCCGGAAACGATCAATCAACTACTTGATAAATATAAACCGGAGTCAACCATACTTTCTTCTGTTATTGACCATTCACCTGAAATAGAAAAAATATTGTCAGAAAGATCGTCTTTTGTAAAGCTGGATTCATCCACCAAATTGCCATTTACCACTCCAGTTGCCAGGTCGGAAACCATTGGCGCCGATAGATTAGCGCTCGCGGCGTTTGCCGCTTTGTTTTATAAAGGGCAAAATAACCTGGTCATTGCACTCGGCTCCTGTATTACTTACAATTTTATTAATAAATACAACAGTTTCAACGGAGGCAGCATTTCTCCCGGAATGGAAATGCGCTTTAAAGCCCTAAATCATTATACAGCCAAGCTTCCATTGGTTAAGGTAGATTGGAATTTTCCATTGATTGGTTATGATACAGAAACAAATATTTTAAGCGGAGTTCTGCTTGGAATGGCCGCTGAGATAGACGGAATCATTGATGCATATAAAGAAAAGTTTAACAACTTTAACGTGCTTTTAACCGGCGGAGATACGGCCAATTTTGTGCAGCATCTTAAAAATAAGATATTTGCCGACCCCTATTTGATTCTTAAAGGACTATATGCAATCAGCAAATATAATGACGACATCAAAAATTAGACTCACTTGCTTAATACTTGCCGCATTACCGCTGTTTTGCTTCGCACAGGATAATTCACCGTATTCACGCTATGGCGTCGGCAATATCGTTCCTCCATCCAATATTGCCAACCGGGCAATGGGTGGCGTTTCCGCAGCCATTTCTGATCCTACATCCATTAATACAGTGAATCCCGCCACCTATGGCAACCTCATTTATTCTACTCTTGATCTTGGTTTGGAATACGATGGAAGAGAATTAAAAAGTAAAAATCCTGTCGGAAATTACAAGGCAAATAATGGCATTGTTCCTTATTTAGAATTTGGTTTCCCTTTATTAAGGGCAAATAAAAAAGCGGAAAAAAATAAAACCGGCTGGGGAATGGCTTTTGGTTTGAGACAGCTATCGAATATCAGTTACAAAATACAGAATTCAAATCGTGGTTCCATAGATACAACTGCTACGATGTATGAAGGAAATGGAGGTGTTGATGAGGCATTTATCGGAACTGCTATAAGAATAAAAAATTTCAGTATAGGCTTTAATACAGGCTATCTTTTTGGCTCAAAAGATTATGACACCCGCTTGCTTTTCAGCAATGACACGGTTGATTATTATAAAGCCCATTACGGCACTCAAACCCGATTTGGTGGTGTGTTTTTAAATGCCGGTGTTCAGTATGCAGCCAAATTAAAAAATGGCTATCTCAGCTTTGGCGCTTATGGAAATCTCCAGAGGCAATATCACGCATCTAAAGATGAGATCGTAGAGACTTTTACTTACAACAGCAGCACCCGTGCGCCGATGCCAATAGATACAGTATCACTGATTAGCGGGCAAAAAGGAAAAGTTCAATTACCGGCTTCTTTTGGTGCAGGCGTTGCTTATTCCGGCGATCATTTAATGATTGGAGCGGATTACGAAACGACGCAATGGAGTAATTACCGGTTTTTCGGTCAAAAAGATTTGGTTCAAAACAGTTGGATGGGGCGGATTGGCTTGCAGTATTTACCCGCTTCAGTAGGCTCTACCGGCTATTTCAACTATGTAAAATACAGAGCAGGATTTTCTTTTGGGCAGGATTATATAGCAGCGGATCATTCGTTGCCTGTGTATACAGTAAGCGTTGGTGGTGCATTTCCATTGAAATTGAAACACAGTTTCTATGACCATCAATACAGCATTATGAATTTTACTTTTGAATATGGCAACCGGGGAAATAGTCAGAATAATCTGACAGAAAGCCTTTACAAAGTGAGTCTTGGATTTTCTTTGAGCGATATTTGGTTCCTACGCCAGAAATATCAATAGGAGTAATTGATTGTATCTTCGTTCAATATTTTTTCTAATGAATTATGTGAATTTCAAACGATCTAATTTTATAAAAGCAGCTTTGATAACCGGCTGCTTTTTTATTTTATCCTGCGAAAATTCTTTGGAAGATATCAATAAAATCACCGCAAAAAGAACGGGAGTAGAAGTAGCCAAAGACGTAAAAATTCTTTACTCCATTGGCGACCAAACGAAATCACGCATCACGGCTCCTTTGATGCTGCGCCACCAGGAAGCGGTCCCTTTTATTGAATTTACCAAAACCATTCATGCCGATTTCTTTGATGATAGTTTACATGTAGAAAGCACCATGGATGCTCATTACGCCAAATATTTAGAAACGGAAAGCAAGGTTTTTTTAAAAGACAGCGTCGTAGTGATGAATAAAAAAGGAGATACGCTTTATTGCAATGAATTATATTGGGACCGGCGCAGGACCGGTGAAGAATTTTATACCGACAAACCCGTTAGAATTCGCACACGTACTGAAATTCTGGATGGCGATGGCCTGGATGCGCCACAGGATTTTTCCAACTGGCACCTCATTAACGGAAGAGGAATTGTGAGGGTAGGGTCATCGGAGTTCCCGCAGTGACGACATTGATTCTAAAAAGTGTTTCAGCAATTTCTTTTGGCAGGCATCTTGTGCAGTTTTTTACTAAACTCGTAAAATCCTTTTCATACCTTCAACAAAAAAAATAACCTTTTATGGAATATAGACGATTAGGGAAATCCGGCTTGCAACTGAGTGTGTTAAGTTTTGGAAGCTGGGTAAGTTTTCAAAAACAAATTGATGATAAAATAGCTGATGAACTGATGGGAATCGCTTACGATAACGGCATCAATTTTTTTGATAATTCAGAAGCATACGCCGGCGGCGAAAGTGAGAAAATGATGGGCAGGGTTTTGAAAATGAAAAACTGGGATAGAACTTCGTTTACTGTTTCTTCAAAAGTTTTTTTTGGATTATATGGTAAAGAAAACAAACCGAATCAAAAAGGCCTTAGCCGCAAGCACGTAATGGAAGCGTGTGACGCTGCTTTGCAAAGATTACAAGTCGATTACCTCGATTTATTTTTTTGCCACCGTGCAGACATCAATACGCCAATCGAAGAAACTGTTTGGGCAATGAATACTTTGATTCAGCAGGGAAAAATTTTGTATTGGGAACCAGTGAATGGAGCGGTGTTGAAATTATGGAAGCACATCGGGTTGCACAGGAATATAAACTGATCGGTCCGACCATGGAGCAGCCTCAATACAATTTATTTGAAAGATATAAAGTGGAAAAAGAATTTTTGCCAATCTATGATTTTGTCGGGCTGGGAACTACCATCTGGAGCCCGCTTGCTTCAGGATTATTATCGGGAAAATATAATAATGGAATTCCTGAAAACTCAAGGTTGGCGTTGCCTGAAATGAGCTGGTTAAAAGATAAAGTGTTCACTGACGATAAATTAAAAAAGGTAAAGCAATTAAGTGAACTGGCGAAAGAACTGGATGTTTCGATGGCTTCACTTTCCATTGCCTGGTGTATCAAAAATCCGCATGTTACCACTGCAATTCTCGGTGCTACCAAGAAGGAACAATTGACAGAAAATCTGAAGGCCATAGATGTAATCGAAAAACTGACACCGGAGATTTTGGAAAAAATTGAGGATATTATGCACACGAAACCTTGAAGGTTTCAAACCTGAAAGTGATCACTAGAAGCAGGCTCTTCTAAACAATCTATCCATTCTAAACAATTTAAACTGAATTCAAAAATCTATTCATAATCATTAAAACTTAAAAAAATGAGTAAATATGCAAACGCCGAATGGCAGGGAACCGGAAAAGAAGGCAAAGGAACATTAACCACGGAGACAAAAGCACTAAATAATGCGCCTTTTACCTTCGCTACAAGATTTGGAGAAGCCAAAGATGGTACAAACCCTGAGGAACTGATCGCTGCAGCGCATGCAGGATGTTTTTCAATGAAATTAAGTTTTGTTTTAAATGAAGCGGGATTTACTGCCGACAAAATTGAAACCAAATGCGACATTACCTTTGGCGATGGAGCGATTTCAAAATCGCACCTTACAATAAATGCCAAAGTTCCGGGTATCAGCAAAGAAAAATTCGACGAATGTGCAAAAAATGCAAAAGAAAATTGCCCGGTTTCAAAGTCATTGAGTTCAAACATTGATATTTCAATGAATGCAACTTTGGAACAATAAACTATTTCTTAAGAAAGGACTGGATTTTTCAATGGGAAATTGAAGAATTTAAATTCGACTTATTTGTTGCGTTACTGATAAAACATTTCGCTTCATGTCCTCAAAAATAAAAAAGGCCGGCTAATAAAGCCAGCCTTTTTTTTTATCAAAAGAAAGAAAAATCATACGCTAAAACTTTCACCACAGGCGCAACTGCGGCTGGCATTTGGATTATTAAAATAAAATCCTTTTCCATTTAAACCATCGCTAAATTCCAGGGTAGTATTCACAAGATATAAAAAGCTTTTTAAGTCAGTAACGACTTTGATTCCCTTGTCCTCAAACTCCTGGTCCATCGGTTTTTTTTCCTGGTCGAAATCCATTTTGTAGCTTAATCCGGAACATCCACCGCTTTCCACACTTACCCGCAAAAAATGATCCTGTGGAGAGAAAGCTTTTTCTTCCATTAATTTTAAAACTCTTTCTTTTGCTTTTTCGCTTACATAAATCATGTTACAACTTTTTACAAAATTACCATTTTAAAAAATAAGCTCATTCTTGAATTACACGATTTAACTTTTGGAAATTTTCAATTTCTTCAAAGTTAAAAATCAACACCCATACTAAAATAATAGATCGGTTTTCCCCTGAAAAAACCATTCATCGGCCATCCGGCATCAAATTTCAAGAAATACCCTAATAAAGTACTCCGTACCCCGAATCCATAACCTCCGAGGAAAGGTCCTACGCCAGGAGCTTTGATCTTTACCGAAACTGTCGGATTGTTAGGATCATAGTAGGTAATTGACGGCCTTGCCAGGCTGCTATACTTGCCGTTCCAGGCTGTGCCCAAATCAATAAACTGGATCAGCTGAAAGTTTCTAATAAAAGCATTATTTATTGGTTTGTTGAAGAACGTAGTAAACACCGGCAACCGGAATTCACTGTTAATTACACCGGCATTATTACCATTCGCGGCATTTTGGATAAAACCACGAAGATTCACGGCAAGTGATTGGAATGCGTAGTTCTGATCTGGCGCAGGTGTATTATTTGGGTTAAAATAACGATAGGTGCCATCGCTTTTTTGATTGCTGGCAAACATGAACCAGTTGTCGATTCCTCCCAAATAATAAATGAGTTTTTGATTACCCCAACTGAAATCTCCCGCTACCCTTCCTGCCCAAATGAAGTTGCGGTAAATAGGATAATAAGCACGGGCATCAAAGCCAAAGTTATACGTCTTGCTTCCTATTCCTTCAGGAATTTTACCGATTTGAGAATTATAATCTAAATACACTTTGTACCGGACGCCATCCCAGATGTTTTGTGCGGGGTTTAAGGTATTGTCATACACATATTCAAGGTGCATCAAGCCGTAAGTTTTACCGCTATTTGGTTCGGGAAGGGAAGCGAGATCCGTAGCGCTTAATACAATGTTATCTCTTCTGATCCCAAGATTCAAACGTAAACTTCTCGCTTCATCAAAAGGATAGGAAACGCTTCCCTGGTATAGATTAGAAAGTACTTTCCCCGGATAATAGGTGTTATTCCCTGTAAAAGTTACCGTCTGCACATTGCGGTAATACATTAATCCCCAGTCCAGCCTTCTTCGCAAATTAGTAAATTGAAACAGCCAGTCATTGTCTTTCAAATTTGTGGAAAGTCGGAATCCACCAGAAATTTTTATATCTTCCATAATGTCCGCGGTGCCCAAATTGATGATTCCGTTTAGTCCATTATTTGAAGAAAGTTGAATAGGTCCGGAGCCACCCTGGTATATCTGGTATTTGGTACCAAGTACATTGTTATTAAATCCCGCGATTATATAATCAGTTGCAAATTTTAAAGGTTTATATGGATACAATCGCGCCGTCGATAATACGATTGATTCGTCTACAGGTTGCGGATTATTCAGCGCTGCCAGTTGGGCACTGTCTTTTTTCTCGTTTTTAAATTCATGCTGAAAAATATCCTCCTGCTGTGGCACCTGCGGTTGAATAATTTGTTCACCGGCACCTATCAGGCTTTTTTCCATTAAATCTTTCATGTAAGTAGTCGCCCTTGCACTTACGTTCCGTCGTTTTAAAGCATTTTCATCAATTTTTAATTTATACAAAATTTTATCATCACCCTGGCGGGTCACTTCACTTACCTGGTGATTTTCGCCTGCTTCTCTTGTTTCCAACAAACTGCTCGCATAATTGGTTAAAGGAAAAGTATATGCGGAATCGCTGGAAATAGCCACCACCGCTATCGTATCCACGTCCTGCTTGTGGTATACTTTTAAAGTGGAATCAATTTCCGGAACTGTTGGATTTCTCAAAATATCATCTCCAATAACAACCAGTGTATCTAAGCCGGTTGTCCTTGTTGTAAAAAAGCCTGCATAACGGTTTGCAATACCATTCAGATCGCTCACAAAAGTAAAATGTACATCGTCATAAGGAGTGGGATAGCGCGCATCTCCAAACTTTAATTTAGTGAGCTGGGTTATTTGATTTAAACCGGGCCGGTTTGTTGCAAAATCAGTAACCATAAAAATATTATACCGGTTGTGCATCAAAGAAGTGTCACCGCCTTTTGTATCAGCCGATGGCCTGTTGCTGGCAAAAATGATCCCTGATTTTCCTGGAAGATTAATATAAGAAGGATCAAGATCATCATAAACATCGTTGGTCACCTGTTGCAATTTGTCTTTGCCAATATCAAATGTATAAATATCGGAATGACCGTTTTTCACTGCACTGAAAAGCAATGTTTGGCTGGTAACCATATATTTCATATCCTGCACCTGGTCGAAATATTTGGTAAGATCTCTTACATACGGTTTTGTTTTAGAGATGACATCGTATACGAAAAGCTTGATCTTTCCTTCTTCTTCATAAAGCACTGAAAGCCGTGTCCCTTTTGGATCCCAAGCCATCATTGGATAATTGGGATTGATATCTCCTTCTTTGGTTTTGATCCCAAATTTCAACAACGTTTTATCTTCCCCATCTTCATTTAATAACAATTTGTATTGTCCTTTTTTAAATTGAACCACGGCAAAAGAACCATTTCGTTTATTGGGGTTTACATTGAAATGGAAATAATTAATTCTTTTTCCGACCGTATAATCAGTAATCTCGCTTCCTTTCGGATAATTTTTACGCCTTGTTATATCCTGTTCGTATTTATTTTCTTCATACTGCATAAAATCTGCCAGTACATCTTTAAATTTTCGTTGTTTCGTTACCTGCTGGCTGGCTTTTTTCAGGCTTTTATACACGCGCGCCAGGTACAATAAATAAGTGGTGTTTTCTTTTTTATATTTCTCTTCAATATAATACCAGAATGCATGTCCTGCAAGCAGTGGCTTTTCAAAAGCAAACTGGTAAAAATTCTTATATTTCTCACTTAAAATTTCATTTTTTAGATCGTCATCTAATTTGGTACTCCAGTTTTGCCCAACATAGGCGATGTAACCATCGATAAGCCATTGCGGAAGATCCAGCAATGCCGCATTTCCGGCCACTTCTCCGAGATCTTCGCCAAACAAAATATTTTGCACTAAGATTCCTGCAATCCCTTCACGAATCTGTCGACGCAGATCCGCATGATTACTGGTAAAATAAACGATCATTTTA